>RGAJ01000034.1 GCA_009920225.1 Paracoccaceae bacterium | reverse complement strand
CGGCGGCAACGGGCGGCGTGTCTGTCGAAAGCGTTTTGATGTTTGCGCTGATCTTTTTGTGGACGCCTCCGCATTTCTGGGCGCTCGCATTGTTCATGCGCAGTGACTATGACAACGCCAAAGTGCCGATGTTGACCGTGACCCATGGTCGCAAAGCAACACGCGCGCATATCTTTTGGTACACCGTCGTTTTGGCTGTGTTTGCTTTGGCGGCTGGGTTTACGACCTTGGGCGGTCCAGTGTATTTCTTGGCGGCAATCGTTTTGAACATCCAATTTTTGATAGGGGCCTATAAAATTTGGCGCCGTGATGAAGATGCGTCAGAAAAAGATAACTTTGCCGTAGAGCGTAAGTTTTTCAAGTTGTCCTTGGCCTACTTGTTCCTACACTTTGGTGCGATCTTGATCGAAGCAGGTTTGGACAGATTTGGAGTATGGGCATGAGTATTGAACGCCAGCATGATCTGCACAAACGCCGCTTTAGCCGCAATTTGGGCTTGGGCCTTGTGCTTGCCGCTTTTGTTGTTCTCGTCTTTGGTTTGACTGTGGTCAAAGTGACGGGCGGGGACGTGTCACAAGCGATTTCAGGGACCGCAGGGCAATGAGTATGGACGCCAAAAATAAAACTGCTCTCCAAGCCGTTGGAGTTGTCATCGTAATGGGGGCGCTCGCGTGGGCCTCTGTTCCGTTTTATGATTGGTTCTGCCGTGTAACCGGTTTTGGCGGCGTCACCAATGTCGCCGAGGCAGGATCAGATGTGATCCTTGATCGAACCGTCAAAGTCCGATTTGATGCGTCTTTGGATCGCGATATGCCATGGGAATTTCGTCCGAAGCAGGTCGAAATGGAAATGCGCATTGGCGAGACGGGCATCGCATTTTACGAAGCATATAATCCCACAGATCGTCCTGTTGCGGGCACTGCGTCGTATAACGTAACCCCCTACGAAGCGGGTTTGTACTTTAACAAAATTGCTTGTTTCTGCTTTACCGAGCAAGTCTTGCAACCTGGGGAACGGGTCGAAATGCCCGTAACCTTCTTTGTCGACCCCGAAATGGTAGATGATCGTGATGCCAAGTTTACTAAGGTCATCACTTTGTCATATACTTTCTATGAAACCGAGCTTCCTGAAGAAACCGCCAAGGTCGATTCAGAGACAGCTTCAACAATAACTGTCAACTAGCCTTCCAACGAGGGAAAAAAATGGCGCATGTAAAAAACCACGACTATCACATTCTCACACCTTCACTTTGGCCTTTCTTGGGGTCCGTTGCCGCATTCGTTATGCTGGTTGGTGCTGTTCTTTTCTTTCATGATGTAACACCTTGGGTGTTTGCCATTGGCTTTGTTGGCGTTTTGTACGTCATGTTCGGTTGGTGGGCAGACACAGTAAAAGAAAACCACGCAGGCGATCACACCCCGGTTGTGTTGATCGGGTTGCGCTATGGCTTCATCCTGTTCATCATGTCAGAAGTCATGTTCTTCTCTGCATGGTTCTGGAGCTTCTTCAAGCACGCAATGTACCCAATGGGCGAAATGAGCCCGCTGGTTGATGGCGTGTTCCCACCTGCGGGGATCGAAACATTTGACCCATGGCATTTGCCATTGATCAACACATTGATCCTGTTGTGTTCAGGTGCTGCTGCAACATGGGCACACCATGCGATCGCACATGAAAACAACCGCAAAGATATGATCAACGGTTTGGCAATCGCCGTGATCTTGGGTCTTATCTTTACTGGTTTCCAAGCGTATGAATACAGCCACGCGGCCTTTGGCTTTGCGGGTAACATCTATGGCGCGAACTTCTTTATGGCGACGGGTTTCCACGGGTTCCACGTGGTTGTCGGAACAATCTTTTTGTTCATCTGCATGCTGCGCGCAATGCGCGGTCACTTTACCCCTGACTCACATCTGGGTTTCGAAGCGGCGGCTTGGTACTGGCACTTTGTTGATGTGGTCTGGCTGTTCTTGTTCGCAGCTGTTTACGTTTGGGGCCAATAAGCCTGTGCGTTACGGCTTGAAGCCGACGCTATGATATCGCATAAGAAGCGCGCAAGATAACCTTGCGCGCTTTTTCATTGGGGACCAAGGTGCGACGCAGTTTATTCATATTCATCGTGGCTATTGTCGGTACGGGCATTCTGGTGTCATTGGGTAAATGGCAGGTGGACCGTTTGGCATGGAAACAAGATATCTTGGCCAAGATAGACGCGCGTATTCAGGACCCTGAAATTCCTCTTCCGCTGACATTTGACGCGATCAACGATAAATACCAATCGGTTGTTTTTGACGGCCGCTTGCGTGGGGACTTCATCCGCGTCTTGGCAAGCCTCAAGAACGTCGGTGCCGTCAACAAAGTTATCGCACCTGTGTTGGTCGGCGACCGGACGATCATGGTTGATCTTGGCTATATCAAAGAGGTCAACATCGCCTCCCTATCATTGCAAGGGACAGTGTCGATCAAGGGCAATTTACATTGGCCCCAAGAGGTCGACGGATATACGCCCGAGCCAGATAAAAACCGTAATCTTTGGTTTGCCCGCGAAACCACCGCGATGGCCGCGCATTTTGATGCGGAAAATGTTTTGGTTGTTGCGAAATCGCTGGAACCTAAACCAGACAAGCTCACTTTAATGCCATTGGACACGTCCGGCATTCCGAACGATCACTTGAATTATGCGATCACATGGTTTTCATTGGCCATGGTATGGATCGCGATGAGTGCGCTGTTTATTTGGCGCACAAGACAAAAGGTAAAATAAATGCGGTATATTTCGACACGCGGTAACGCCCCAGTGTTGGGGTTTGAAGATGCGATGCTGACAGGGCTTGCGCGCGACGGCGGTCTGTATGTCCCCGAAACGATCCCGCAGATGTCACATGACGACATTGCGGCGATGGCTGGTCTGTCCTACGAAGAAATCGCGTTTCGGGTGATGCGACCCTATGTGGGCGATACCTTTAGCGATGCAGAATTCCGTGACATCATCGCCAAAGCCTATGCCAACTTTGGCCACACCGCACGAGCACCTTTGGTGCAGCTCGACAATAATCATTTCCTGCTGGAACTGTTTCACGGCCCCACGCTTGCCTTCAAAGATTTTGCGATGCAATTGATCGGACAGCTGTTCCAAGTAGCACTAAGCCGTCGCAACGAACGCGTTACGATTGTGGGCGCAACAAGCGGCGATACAGGAAGTGCCGCGATTGAGGCGTTCCGCGGATTGGACGCGGTTGATGTCTTTATCCTATATCCGCACGGGCGCGTGTCCGAAGTCCAACGGCGCCAGATGACCACACCAAGCGAAGACAATGTGCATGCTTTGGCGGTCGATGGTCATTTTGATGATTGCCAGTCGCGTCTGAAAGATATGTTTAATGATTTTGAATTCCGCGATGGGGTGAAACTTGCTGGTGTGAATTCGATCAACTGGGCGCGGGTTTTGGCACAAGTTGTGTATTATTTCTCGTCCGCGGTCCAATTGGGCGCACCTGATCGCAAGATATCCTTTACTGTCCCTACGGGAAATTTTGGCGATATTTTTGCGGGCTTCATCGCCAAAAAAATGGGCCTGCCGATTGATCGCTTGATTGTTGCGACAAACCAAAACGACATTTTGCATCGGTGTCTAACAACAGGTGACTATCGAATGGATGATGTCGTCCCCTCGATCAGCCCGTCTATGGACATTCAAATCAGTTCGAATTTTGAACGCGCGTTGTTTTACGCCTATGACGGTGATGGCGCGGCGGTGGCCGCATTAATGGATGATTTGAAAACCAAAAGTGGCTTTGCAGTGTCCCAAGGTATCCTCGACACGCTGCGCAAAGATTTTGACAGCGGTCGCGTATCTGAGGATGAAACATCTGCAGAGATTACGCGGTCCTACCAAACGCGTGCGGAATTGCTGTGTCCGCATTCTGCCATTGGGGTACATGTCGGCGATCAGATGCGGGATCCAAACACACCAATGATCACATTGGCGACGGCCCACCCCGCCAAATTCCCTGATGCGGTTGAAGCGGCGACGGGCTATCGTCCAGAATTGCCGGTGCGCATGGCCGATCTCTTTGATCGCGATGAACGCGTGACGCGGGCAGCAAATGATTTACAGGCTTTGAAAGCCATTGTTCAAGAACGGATCAAAGCGTGAGCATTCAACTTCACACATTACCAAACGGGTTGCGCGTTGTGACCGAAAACATGCCCGGTCTACAGTCTGCGTCGATTGGTGTATGGGTCGCAGCCGGTGGACGCCATGAAACTCTTCATGAAAATGGGATTGCCCATTTCTTGGAACATATGGCATTCAAAGGCACCAAAAACCGGACCGCTTTGGAAATTGCCGAACAGATCGAAGATGTGGGCGGTTACATCAACGCCTATACATCGCGGGAAACAACCGCCTATTATGTGCGTGTCTTGAACCAAGATATCCCGTTGGCGGTCGACATCTTGTCCGATATCTTGCGCAATTCGATTTTTGACCCCCGCGAGATCGAGGTCGAGCGTGGCGTTATTTTGCAAGAGATTGGCCAAACGTTGGATACGCCTGACGATATCATTTTTGATTGGCTTCAAGAAACGGCATATCCCGATCAGGCTTTGGGCCGATCGATCTTGGGCCCTGCCGAAAATATCAATCGCTTTCATCGTGATGATCTGATGTCTTTTGTCACTGCGCAATATCAACCCAATCGTTTGATTTTGGCGGCTGCAGGTGGGATTGATCATGATGCTTTGTTGGAACTTGCCACCCAAGCCTTGGGCAGTATGTCGCCGGATCTGCGCGATCAGCTGCAAACCCCTGCCACCTTCACGCGCGGAGAACGGCGCGAGGTTAAATCGCTAGAACAGGCGCATTTCACGCTTGCCTATGAAAGCCCCGATTACAAAAGCGACGATATCTATACGGCGCAAATCTATTCAATTGCGTTGGGCGGTGGTATGTCGTCGCGCTTGTTCCAAGAGGTGCGCGAAAAACGCGGATTGTGTTATTCGATTTTTGCCCAAACGGGGGCCTATGTCGATACTGGTATGACAACGATCTATGCGGGGACGTCGGGCGACAAAGTTGCCGAATTGGCGCGTCTGACCATTGATGAGTTGAAGCGTGCAGCAGATACCATCACGCAAGCCGAGATTGATCGTGCCCGCGCGCAGATGAAGGCAGGGATGTTGATGGGCTTGGAAAGCGCATCAAACCGTGCAGAGCGGTTGGCGCGAATGGTGCAGGTGTGGGGATATGTTCCCGATTTATCGGAATCGGTTGAAAAAATCGACGCCGTCGATATGACCGCGGTCAAGGCATACGCAGAACATGTGGCAAGCACTGCTAAATTAGCGACAGCGCTGTACGGCCCTGTTGCCGATGCGCCAAGTTTGGATGCGTTGGAGACACAAAGAGCAGCCTAATGTTTTTGTTCAAACGCAAAGTTCAGCTTGACACCGAACGTCTGATATTGCGCCCACCAGCGCATACAGATTTTCGGAACTGGGCTGAGCTGCGTTTGCAATCCCGCGAGTTTCTGTCGCCTTGGGAACCCACATGGTCGACGGATCACCTCACGCGCAAATCCTTTGCAAACCGCGTCTATTGGGCACAACGTTCCATCAACATGGAAACGGAATTGCCGCTGTTTTTGATTGAACGCAAAAGCAACGCGGTGGTCGGGGCGATCACGCTGTCAAACATTCGTCGCGGTCCATCGCAAGCGGCAAGTTTGGGATATTGGATCGGTCAACCCTATGCCCGCTTGGGCTATATGAGCGAGGCGATCCAAGCCATCATTCACCATGCATTCGTCAAGATGGACCTAAGCCGCCTTGAGGCAGGGTGTTTGCCCGAAAATGTCCCATCGCGTGGCACATTGGAAAAGAACGGTTTTAAATACGAAGGCGTGGCTCAGGCCTATCTCCAGATCAACGGCCGTTGGCGGACCCATGTTTTATATGCGTTGTTGCGCGCTGATCGGCGTGGGCGTACGAATATCGGTCTGCATTAAGGGTCACGATGTTACATCCAGCGAACGAAACCTTTCTGACCATATTACACCACCATTTGCCGAATGCATTATTTGGCGCTGTTCCACCCGCCTATTTGCAAGAGCCGCGCGGTAAATGGCAGGGGCTTGGCGGTATCTTGGCACGTCCCGAAACCGTGGAACAGGTGTCAACTTTGGTGCGGTTGTGCCATGAACACCGCGTTGGTGTCATTCCCTATGGCGGCGGTACAGGTTTGGTCAGCGGACAGATCATAGAGAACGGTGCAGCGCCCGTTATCCTTTCGTTAGAACGCATGAATGAAATTCGCGCCGTTTATCCCGATGAAAACGTGATCGTGGTCGAGGCCGGCGCGATTTTGGCCGACATCCAAGCGGCGGCGGATGCTGTGGATCGATTGTTCCCCCTTTCGCTTGCGTCTGAGGGGTCTGCGCGTATTGGCGGCAATCTGGCAACCAATGCGGGCGGGGCGCTATGGGAATACGCGCGATCTGTGCCTTGGGCTTGAGGTGGTGCTGCCCAATGGCGACATTTGGAATGGGCTTACCCGATTGCGCAAGGATAACACGGGCTATGATCTGCGAAACTTGATGATCGGATCCGAAGGGACCTTGGGCGTTATCACCGCAGCCGCGTTAAAGCTGTCACCCCGCCCAAGTGACGTTGCAACCGCGATGTTGTGCGTACCGTCCCCTGAAGCGGCGTTATCGCTCTTGTCATTGGCCCGATCCCATGTCGCAGAAGGTGTCAGTACATTCGAATTGATCGGTGAAATGGGGTTGCGGTTCTTAAGCGAAGCCATTCCAGACCTGCGCCAACCCTTTCAAATGCGCCCTGAGTGGTGTGTGTTAATTGAATTGGGATTGGGTGGTTCGGCAAATGCCCAAGCGTCACTAGAATCCATTTTCACCGATGCACTAGAGCAGGGCGTGGTCTATGACGGCGTGATTGCGCAATCCGAAACCCAGCGGAACGATCTATGGGCGGTGCGTGAACGTATCCCAGAAGCGAACCGTTTGATCGGATCTATCAGCAGTCATGACATTTCGCTGCCTCTGTCCATCATTCCCGAATTCATCGCGACCGCTCCGGCTCACGTGCAAAAACTGGGTGAATTTCGGATAAACTGTTTTGGTCATTTGGGGGACGGGAATTTGCATTACAACGTGTTTCCGCCAAAAGGGGAAAGCAAATCCGCCTATGTTGACATGGTTGAACCGGTTCAAGAGTGTATACATGATTTGGTTGTCTCACTGAATGGATCATTTAGCGCAGAACATGGGGTAGGGCGGTTAAAGGTCGGGGACCTTGAACGGTACGGTGATCCGGTTAAGTTGTCCATGATGCGTGCAATCAAATCCGCGTTTGATCCAAATGGTATCATGAACCCGGGTGCCGTTTTGCGGGAAAACATGCAATAGGCAAGCGCGCGTGCGTCTTGGCCCTTGAAACTTTGCCCAAGACTTGTTAGGTGGCGATTAATCAAAAGGGTATTCCGATGTCGACGACAAATCCAATGCAGTTCATCCAACAAGTCCGCTCAGAAGTGTCCAAAGTGGTATGGCCCACTCGGCGCGAGGTTTTGTTGACAACCGTGATGGTGTTCGCAATGGCTGCGTTGGCTGCAATGTTCTTTGGTCTTGTTGACGTGATTATCCGGTTCGGTTTGCAAACTGTTCTGAATTCTTTCGGCGGCTAACGCCCCGAACCCTACTCCTAAGTTTTCATACAAGAAACCTATGCGTCCCCGCTTTTGAGCGTTGGGGCGTTTTGTGGTTTTCCCGCTGCGCCTGTTGTAAAGTGCCTGCATCCACGACCCGGCTGCGTGCAGTGCTTGTTAGTATCAATTTGATAAATCCGTTTACAATCGTTCGGAGGTTTCAGCAATTTGAATTAAGTAACAGTAAATAGACCTTTTGGGGTATTGAATTTGCAAGCGCCACCGAAATTAACACCGCGAGAACGTGAGATCCTGCCATTCCTTTTGTCAGGTGCGACGCGCAAGGAAATTACCGTCACGCTTTCGGTGTCGCCTGAAACGATCAAAATCCATGTGAAAAATCTGTTGGACAAATTTGGCGCAATCACAGTTCGCGATGCGTTCACAGATTTGAATAATTATCAAAAATTTTTTGGAGTTGGCGGGTTAGGATTCAATCAATTTAATGCACATGTCGATGTTGTTTTCGAATTGCTACGGGGGCGCAGGGATGGCTTGGTTGCAAGGAAAACTCAAATCCAAGCCGTAAATAGCCCCGTCGACACAATCACCCGACGTTTCTTGGCCGACGAAGGTCAAGTTCGTTTATCGTATCCAAGCCAACGAGTGAACAGAGCGCAGCTGCCGAATGAAAATGGCGGACAAGTTTTCCAAATCTTGTTGAGCCCTGTCATCGATGTCGGCGAAACGTTTGAACTTGAAGAGCACATTGAGTTTATCGGGTGTTTCAATCCGATACACGACCACTATTTGATCCGCTTTGATGTCCCTTTTTCGTGCAGAACCATGACTTATCGCTTTCCGAAGGACGACTATCCAAACGATATTTCGTATCAAATGCGGTTAGAAATGAACCAAGTAAAAATGCAAGGTGTCAAAGAAACGCGCAATGCGGATGGCATAACCCTTGAGTTTTCTGAATATGAGCCTGGGGCGTCCGTTAGGGTGAGTTGGACCTATTCGTAGATATGGCAAAGCGGTGGTATTCGGTAAGCGTTCTTTCGAATTTCGAAAAGAAAATTGCCGAACAAATCAGAACCTCTGTTGTCGAGGCAGGGCTTGAGGCGGAAATCGAAGAAGTTTTGGTTCCCACCGAAGAAGTCATCGAAGTTCGTCGCGGCAAAAAAGTCACGACTGAGCGTCGCTTTATGCCAGGATATGTTTTGGTTCGCATGGAAATGACGGATCGTGGTTACCATTTGATCAGCTCAATCAACCGCGTTACAGGATTTTTGGGGCCGCAAGGCCGTCCAATGCCGATGCGCGATGCTGAAGTGAACCAAATCTTGAACCGCGTCCAAGAAGGCGAAGAAGCACCACGCACATTGATCAGCTTTGAAATTGGCGAGCTGGTCAAGGTGAACGATGGTCCGTTCGAAGGTTTTGACGGAATGATCGAACAAGTTGATGATGCTCAACAGCGTTTGAAAGTTGCCGTATCAATTTTCGGCCGTGAAACACCGGTTGAATTAGAATTTACTCAGGTCTCTAAACAGTCCTGATGTGAACTGTGGGAGCATGAAACGCCGCGGCGGATCATGTGGACCACACAACATAGTTGCCCCGATGACGCGTCTGAGGGGCGTTGGAAAAAGGAAAAGGTCACATGGCCAAGAAACTTATTGGTACGCTGAAGCTGCAAATTAAAGCAGGTCAAGCTAACCCATCTCCACCCGTTGGTCCAGCGTTGGGTCAGCGCGGTATCAACATCATGGAATTCTGTAAGGCGTTCAACGCGAAAACCGCAGACATGGAGCCAGGTGCACCATGCCCAACCGTGATCAGCTATTACCAAGACAAATCATTCTCGATGGAAATCAAGACGCCACCTGCGTCATATTTCTTGAAGAAAGCTGCTGGCTTGAAACCAGTTGGCAAACGTAACCGCCCACGTGGTTCCGAAGCACCTGGTCGTCAGGTTGCAGGTCACGTGACTGTTGCCCAAATCCGCGAAATCGCAGAAGCAAAGATGAAAGATCTAAGCGCGAACGACGTAGAAGCAGCAATGCAAATCATTCTGGGCTCTGCCCGTTCTTGCGGTATCGAGGTGAAGTAAGATGGCAAAGCTAGGTAAACGTACACGCGCAGCGCGTGAAGCATTCGCGGGCCAAGAAAACATGTCCGTAGAAGCGGCAGTTGCATTGGTCAAAGCAAACGCAAAAGCGAAATTCGACGAAACAATCGAAATCGCGATGAACCTTGGTGTTGACACACGTCACGCAGACCAAATGGTTCGCGGCGTTGTCGGTCTTCCAAACGGTACAGGTAAAACTGTTCGCGTTGCAGTCTTTGCACGTGATGCGAAAGCTGACGAAGCGAAAGCCGCAGGCGCAGATATCGTCGGCGCGGAAGACCTGATGGAAACCATCCTTGGTGGCAAAATTGAGTTTGACCGTTGTATCGCAACACCAGACATGATGCCAATCGTCGGTCGTTTGGGCAAAATCTTGGGTCCACGTAACCTGATGCCAAACCCAAAAGTTGGTACAGTAACACCTGACGTTGCGACAGCTGTTGCAGCTGCTAAAGGCGGCGAAGTTCAGTTCAAAGCTGAAAAAGGTGGCGTTGTACATGCAGGCGTTGGCAAAGCATCTTTTGACGAAGCGAAATTGGTTGAAAACATCCGCGCATTCGTTGACGCGGTTGCAAAAGCAAAACCAACAGGCGCAAAAGGTGCCTACATGAAAGGTATCACCATCAGCTCAACAATGGGCCCAGGTGTGACCGTGAACGTAGACAGCGCAAACGCGAAGTAAGACTTTCAATTTTTGAAATCAGAAAGGGCGTCAAGTTTGGCGCCCTTTTTTCATGATCATGTATTATGAACTCGGATTTGATTTACGCCCAGCTATAATTAAAGCTCACCGAAATACGTTCATCCTCTGCCGTATTCAATGGCACCTCATGGCGCAGCCAGCTTTCCCATAGCAACACATCACCGACCTGCGGCGCCACATATATAAATTGGCGCAATCCCTCGCGGGCGTCTTTTTTACGGGCAGGGGCCGCCATCATCATCGGCAATCGGGGATCTTCAAATTTGATCGCGCTTGCCCCGTCGGGCATCGAAACATAGGTGGTCCCCGAAATGACGGAGTGGGGATGAATATGAGAGGAATGCGTGCCGCCTTCGGGCAAGATATTTATCCAAATATCTTCGAGCTTTAATTCACGCCCATCCAGGTTGAAATCCAGTTCTTGAACAAATGCGGCGACGTGTTGATCCAAGATCTT
>RGAJ01000330.1 GCA_009920225.1 Paracoccaceae bacterium | reverse complement strand
TCAGCGTCGTTTTACCGTGGTCAACGTGACCGATTGTGCCGATGTTGCAGTGGGGTTTACTGCGGTCAAACTTTTCCTTTGCCATGCGTAGACGCCTCTTTCATTGGGGGGCCAAATTGCCCGTTTTGATACTGAGCGGCCGTTTATTTCGAAACGCATCAAAAATCAACCCAATCTTGCCCGATCTTGGCATTTTTCGGCGCAAACATTATTCCGCGACAAGAGCGTCCTCAGCAGGGCGTTCTTTGTTTTGTGAAATGATGTCAAAAAGCTCAAGCTTGACGGTCGGATCAAACCAACCTTTGTCTCTGTTTTGAACGCGCAACCACTCTTCGATCTGATAGGCTGCACTGTCGGCGATACTTTTGATTTGTTGGTTTTTGGTCTGTCCGATACCCGATCCCAAAAGATTGCTCTTGTTGGTATTCTCCAACACGATCAATTGCATAGGCTCTTCGTTCAGCCGTTTTTGCGCCGCGTCATCCCAAACGGACATATACACCACAAGCGCGGTTTGCGGGCTAAAGATCAACGGAACGCCCGTGCGACCCAATGTGTATGCATCAATGCGCGTGATGAGGTGATAGCGTTTATCCCCATCATATTTCGAAAGGCGCGCGTCAATCGCGTCTTTTACAGCCGCAGAAATAACCGCTGGATCCCCATCGCGTGACAATGGCCCTTTGATCATCGCGTCACCGGCGACCAAATTGAAGCCAAGGGAAAAGTCGCCAATCGGCTTGACTGTGGCTTCCATGATCGGGGGCGTACAGCCCGACAGCACCGCAATTGCAGCAAGGATTTTCAATATTTTCATGCGTTCCCCCAAATGTCGCACTTGGATAGCGCAGATCATCCAATGTGGGAACCATTAATTTACAGATCAGCAGATTGACGCAACAGGCCATTGCAAATACGGTGAGAGCATGAGCAACCCTTTTATTCCAGTGCGCGTAAAACTTGGGACAAAGCCCTTGGGGGTCTGGGGGTCATTGCAAGCCGCGCGTCGAAACGTGTTGTCCATCGTTCCCGAAATTGCGACACGCCAACCGATTGTTTCGGGCAAGGTGGGCGTCCGGTGGCATATGGTTATGGACCCCACGGCGTTGCGACACATTTTGCGCGATAATCTGGACAATTATCCGAAATCTAACATCACCAAAGACTTGCTTCGCCCTGCAATTGGGGAATCCCTGTTTATTGCGGAAGGCGCGCATTGGAAATGGCAGCGCCGCGCAGCTGCGCCCGTATTTACGCACCGCAATATCGCAAATCTAGGCCCCATTATGTCACGCGCCGCAGAAAACACACTCGCGCGGCTTCGGTCGCAGGCCACGCGCGCGGTGGATCTGTATGCGGAAATGGTAGACACCACATTTGACGTGATTTCAGACGTCACATTTTCCCAAAGCGGTGGTTTTGATCGCGACAGCCTTTTGCAGATGTTCGAAACCTATTTATCCTCAGCGGCCAAGGTATCTATATTGGATATGGTCAATGCGCCCCTTTGGATCCCGCGGCCCAGCCGCGCCTTTGTTGGCGGTGAGTTGACACGATTAAAAGCTGTCGCTGACAACGCCATCCGAAGGCGCGACAAACATCAGCCTGATGCAGTCCCAGATTTGTTGGATTTGCTTTTGGCAGGTGAAGACCCCGAGACCAAGCGGCGCATGTCGACCGCGGAATTGCGCGACAATCTTTTGACATTTATCGTTGCGGGTCATGAAACAACCGCGCTTGCGTTGTCTTGGGCCTTTTATTTATTGGCGCATCATCCCGACATCCAATCCCGCGCCCACGAAGAGGCATCGACCGCATTAAATGGATCGATTGCGACGGCCGAAGACCTGCCGAAGCTTCCATTTATTCGGGCGGTTTTGGATGAAACTTTGCGGCTGTATCCGCCTGCTGCTTTTGCGTCGCGTACCGCTTTAGCACCCGACACCCTGTGCGGGCGTGAGGTGCGCAAGGGCGACACCGTGATGTTGCCCTTTTATGCGCTGCACCGATCGCATCTGCATTGGGAAGACCCCGATCAATTTCGTCCAGATCGGTTTATGGATCGGTCAAAAATCGATCGCTTTACCTATCTGCCCTTTGGGGACGGGCCCAGAATTTGTATTGGCGCATCCTTTGCAATCCAAGAGGCCGTGATTGTGTTAGCGACCCTTTTGTCTCGTTTTCGGTTTGAACCGATCCCAGGAAAAAACCCTGATCCTGTCATGATCTTGACCTTGCGTCCGCAAGGGGGCGTTTGGCTTAAGCTTCACGAAATCTGATGCGGGTGCCGCAGGTTTCTTGGCAAATACGCAAAGGTATCTAGAAACCGCTTTACCGCGCTAGGGAAGCGCATTGATTGAAATTCCCCTTTATTGGCGCTGCGTGGCAGGGTAAACTTGTGGCAGTGTGTAATTGGTATAACGTTATGAGATTGGGTATCCTGTTCATCCTTTTTTCGGGATCATTTTGTATTGCGGCGTCATGATCTTTTTGATCAGCTCGGGGCATGTTGACGCC
>RGAJ01000329.1 GCA_009920225.1 Paracoccaceae bacterium | reverse complement strand
CGCTGACCTGAACCGCCGTCATGTCCGGTTTATAAATCACCCAGCCGATCGTATCCGCGAAGATTATCTGCGCATTTTGCGGTTTTTCCGGTTTTCCACGTTCTATGGTGATGCCACGCGGGGTTTCGATGCGGATGCATTGGATGCGATCGCGCGCCATGTGGACGGTTTGGCGACGCTGTCGCGCGAACGGGTTGGATCAGAAATGATTAAACTTTTAACCGCACCTGATCCCGCGCCTGCGATTGCGACGATGCGCACGATTGGGGTTTTGTCCGCGATTTTGCCAAATGCCGATGATCGGGCTTTGGGTCCATTGATCCATTTTGAAACGGAATTGGGTCTTGCGCCCGACCCCCTGCGCCGCTTGGCGGTATTAGGGGGCCAAGATGCGGCGGCCGCGTTCCGCCTAAGCAAGGCACAGGCGACGCGTGTTACCCTTTTGCGTGATGCGCTGGGCACTATGACAAAATTGGGGGAAATGGCCTATCGCCATGGCAAAGATACCGCTTGGTCGATTGCCGCGCTGCGTGCCGCCATGTTTGAAACGCCGCCACTGCCCAATGCGGCGGCCGATATTGACCGTGGTGCCGCCGCACGTTTTCCGATTACTGCGGCTGATTTGATGCCCGATGTTCAAGGCGCTGAATTGGGGCACGCCTTGCGGCGGTTGGAAACCCTGTGGATTGGGTCCGATTTCGCGTTGGAAAAATCCGCCCTTTTGGCGGATCACCGGTCACAGGAACGTCGGTAAAAATATCGACGCAATACCGACGTAATACCGACGTGTTGCCAACAGAGATTTTTAGGGCCTGTGATGCTTTTACCGTAGGTTTAAAACCTTGCATAATTTTCACTATACAGTTGTGATCGCTGCGTTATTCTGGTCGGCTTTTTACAAACGATGAGTCGTTCGAAATGTTCCGTTTTTTGAAAATTTAATTGATCCATTTACCCCATATGACGAGGATTTTGTTCCGTCAAAATCTCTTTCAAAATTCATGTGGCAATTCCTGTTACACCTGCGCGGGTTATTCGTTCTGGGTGGTTTAGCTGCGATAATAAGCGCCGGAATGGAATTGGTGTTGATTTGGTACGTTGGATGGTTGGTTGATGAAATGCAAACCTCAACGCCTGCTGACTTTTGGCGGGTCAAGCCCCTTTTTTAATTGTTGTTTTCATATTTTTGATGGTGGTGCGCCCGATCGTTTTTACGGGCGTAGTCATGTTTTTAATGAATACGCTTTTCCCAAATATCGCGACGCTGGTCCGTTGGCGAAGCCATCGTTATGTCATTCGACAATCAATCGGATGGTTTGAAAATGACTTTGCAGGACGTATTTCCAACCGCATTATGCAGACACCGTCAGCCGTGGGTGAAGTGGTGTTCAACCTATTTGATGCAATCACCTATGCGGTGGCCTATGTGGTTGGCGCGGCGCTGGTGTTACAAGGTGCCGATCCATTGCTGTTGATCCCTTTAACCTTGTGGCTGTTAGGGTTTATTCTGTTGGCCCGGGTCACGGTAAAACACATCGGGCCCGCATCGAAAGAAGCGTCAAAAGCAAGGTCCGAATTGAACGGGCAAATCATTGATATTTAGACAAATATTCAATCTGTAAAAATGTTTTCGGGTCAAGATTCGGAAATTGGTCAGGCAAAATCGGCGATGATAAATGCCCGCGAAAAATTGATTTTGGAAATGCGGATCATCACCAAAATGGATTTGGTTTTGACTATGTTGAATGGGTTTTTGATCACCGGTGTTGTTGGTCTCGCAATTTGGCTTTGGGTCGGTGGCCATGCGACCGCAGGCATGGTCGCGGCGGCGTCGGCTTTGGTGTTGCGACTAAACGCGATGATCGGTTGGATTATGTGGGCCGTGACGGGTTTATTCCGTGAATTGGGTGTGGTGCGCGAAGGAATGGAAACCATTGCGCAACCCATCGAATTGGTCGATGCGCCCGATGCTAAGCCATTGGAATTGTTCCGCTCTAAGATCGATTTTCGCAGTGTGACACATCGTTATGGTCGCGACAATGGTGGATTGGACTGCCTAGACTTGACAATTAACCACGGGGAAAAGGTGGGTCTTGTTGGGCGATCTGGTGCGGGCAAATCGACCTTGGTTAAGCTTTTGTTGCGGCTTTACGATACAGAATCCGGTCAAATCCTAATCGACGATCAAGACATTGCACAGGTGACCCAAGACAGCCTGCGCAATCACATCGGGATGGTCCAGCAAGACAGCAGCCTGTTGCATCGATCCATTCGTGAAAACATCGGTTATGGGCGATCTGGCGCGTCGGATGCTGAAAACGCGCTCGCGGCTGCGCGGGCGCATGCAACTGATTTCATTGCGGAATTGGTCGATAAAGATGGTAAGACATGATATGACGCAAAGGTTGGCGAACGTGGTGTGAAATTATCAGGTGGCCAAAGACAACGGGTTGCTTTGGCGCGTGTTATCCTCAAAGATGCGCCTATCCTCTTATTGGACGAAGCCACCAGTGCTTTGGACAGCGAAGT
>RGAJ01000328.1 GCA_009920225.1 Paracoccaceae bacterium | reverse complement strand
CGCGCAACCTAACCGCATTGGCAGACGACGGGCGATTGGTGCAAATCGCATTCTTGCAAGGCCCGAAAGCCGAAGTAAACTTTGCCACGCTTATGACACGGCGCCTGACGTTCACGGGCAGCACGCTGCGACCGCAGTCCGATTTGGCCAAGGCGCGCATTGCCGAAAGCTTGGCGCAAAACGTCTGGCCTCTTTTGGACCAAGGCCGCATAGGTCCCGTCATGGACAGCGAATTTGATATGGCAGACGCCGCCGCCGCGCATACCCGCATGGAAGGCAGCACACATATCGGTAAAATCGTTCTAAAGGTGGGCGGATAGAAAATATCGTTTCGCACGAATGCGATAGGCTAACTTTCATTTAACACAGAAAAATACGGGGAAGATCATGAATAAAACAGTTGTCATCAACGAATTCGGTGGATCAGAAAACCTGACCATCCAAGATATGCCAGTGGGCGAACCTGCTGCAGGCCAAGTCCGCATCGCGCACAAGGCCTGTGGTCTGAACTTTATCGATGTGTATCAACGCACAGGTCTGTATCCTTTGACCCTGCCCCATGCGCTTGGCATGGAAGCCGCAGGCGTGATCGAGGCCGTCGGCGAGGGCGTCACACATCTTAAGGTCGGGGATCGCGCGGCCTATGCCTCAATGCCGCCCGGCAGCTATTGCGAACGCCGCGTGATGCCCGCAGCCCAAGTGTGCCCGCTTCCCGATGGGATTTCCTTCGAAGAAGGCGCCGCAATGATGTTGAAGGGGATGACAGTTCAATACCTCTTTCATCGCACAACACCCTTGAAACGCGGCGATACCGTGCTGTTTCACGCGGCCGCTGGTGGGGTTGGGTTGATTGCATGCCAATGGGCCCGCTCAGAAGGGATCACATTGATCGGGACGGCAGGGACAGATGAAAAATGCCAAATGGCCCTAGATCATGGTGCCACGCATTGTATCAATTACAATACCGAAGATTTCAAAACCAGAACCCGCGAATTGACAGACGGCAAAGGTGTTGATGTTGTCATGGATTCGATTGGTCAAGCAACCTTTGAAGGATCGCTGGATTGCCTAAAACCTTTGGGGATGATGATCACATTTGGCAATGCTTCGGGTCCCGTCGCCCCATTTAGCCCCGCGATATTGGGCCAAAAAGGATCCATCAAAATCACACGCCCGACGTTGTTCACGCATATTGCCGATCATGCCGCCTGCCAAGAGATTGCGCAGCATCTGTTTTCCAAGGTGACCTCGGGCGACGTCAAAATCCGCATCGACCAACGGTTTTCCATTGATGATATCGCCGCCGCACATGACGCATTGGAAGCACGCAAAACGACAGGATCAACGATCATCACCCTGTGATCCACAGGTCATAGGAACGAACGCAATATGGAATGGCGTGATACGGGAATTGTTTTAACCACACGAAAGTTTGGTGAAACCTCGGTCATCTTAGATGTCCTGACCCAGGATCACGGTCGCCACACAGGTGTGGTCAAGGGCGGTATTTCGCGAAAATACCGCCCCCTTCTTCAGGCAGGATCAGTGCTTGATCTGACGTGGCGGGCCCGTTTGGGGGACCATATGGGCAGCTTTCAACTTGATCTGATCCAATCACGCAGCGCAGCAATGGAAGACCGCGTCGCCTTGGCAGGCCTCAGCGCGATAACATCGTTGCTCATCAAGGTTCTGCCAGAACGCGATCCCTGTCCAAAGCTATATGAATTAACCAACGTGTTGCTGGATACGCTGCCTGTGCCGGATGCACTTGCGGTGGGGTATTTTCACTGGGAAATGTATATCCTGACCTATCTTGGCTATGGGCTTGACCTGTCGCAATGCGCGGTCACGGGCCAAACGCAGGATCTGATCTATGTCTCGCCCAAATCAGGACGGGCCGTATCGGGCCAAGGCGCGGGCGACTGGGCACATCGGTTGCTGCCCCTGCCAAAAATTGCCAAAGGATTCGGGACATCAATCACAGACGCATTGGACGGGCTGTCGTTGACGGGCTATTTCCTGGAACATCACGCAGGGCCCGATCTAGGATTGGACACCCTGCCCCAATCGCGGGCGCGCTTTATCGATTCATTACAAAAAAAGTCACTGTCTGAACCTTCAGAATGATTTGGCAACATTTTTTTGCGAAAGCCTCTGGACACTGACAAAACTTCATCATAGAACCCCCTCACCCACAACGATGTCGTTGTCCAGTGCCTGGGTAGCTCAGGGGTAGAGCAGTGGATTGAAAATCCTCGTGTCGGTGGTTCGATTCCGCCCCTAGGCACCACTTACTATAACAATATCAATTAGTTAATTTTTGCAAACTAACGCTATGCGTGTGAATTTCAAAAACATACCGAGCGCACACTTTTTGGTTTGTTAACGCTGCAGATTCGCGGTGTTGACCACTGTGTCTACACCCTAGTTACACACCATAGTGTTCTAAACATTACAAAAATTTAAACACACTTTGGTAGACTTGTCAGAACTTTGAGCCCTATAGTTGTTGCAAAGGAGATGCCTTTGCGACACTTCAGAGACGACAC
>RGAJ01000327.1 GCA_009920225.1 Paracoccaceae bacterium | reverse complement strand
CAAAGGTCTGATGAAAACGGCGATCCGTGATGACAACCCGGTTATTTTCTTGGAAAACGAAATCTTGTACGGCCGCACCTTTGATGTGCCGGACATGGATGATTTTACCGTTCCTTTCGGCAAGGCCCGTGTGTGGCGTCAGGGCACCGATGTCACCATCGTGTCCTTCGGTATCGGCATGCAATATGCGCTTGAGGCTGCGGATAAATTGGCCGCCGACGGTATTTCGGCCGAGGTCATCGACCTGCGCACCCTGCGTCCGATTGATTATGACACGGTGATTGCATCGGTTATGAAAACCAACCGCTGTGTGACCGTGGAGGAAGGTTGGCCTGTGGGATCCATCGGTAACCACCTGTCGGCCACTATCATGGAACGCGCCTTTGATTATCTGGACGCGCCTGTGATCAACTGCACCGGCAAAGACGTGCCAATGCCTTATGCGGCGAATTTGGAAAAACACGCGCTGGTCACAACTGACGAAGTGATCGCCGCCGTGAAAAAAGTAACCTATCGTTAAGGAGATAAGAGATGCCAACAGAAATTCTGATGCCTGCCCTATCCCCCACGATGGAAGAAGGCACGCTTGCCAAATGGTTGGTCAAAGAGGGCGACACCGTCCAATCGGGCGACCTTTTGGCCGAGATTGAAACCGACAAAGCGACCATGGAATTCGAGGCCGTGGACGAAGGGGTGATTGGTAAAATCCTGATCGCCGAGGGGACCGAAAACGTCAAGGTGAACACCGCAATTGCGGTGTTGCTGGGCGACGGTGAAAGCGCGGCTGACATTGGGTCGGCACCTGCGGCCCCTGCCCCTGCGGCGGTTGAAACACCCGCCGCCGCACCCGTTGCGACAGCGGCGCCCGCGCCTGCGGCCCCAGCGGCGGCCAATGGCACGCGGATCTTTGCGTCCCCCTTGGCGCGTCGCATTGCGGCCGACAAGGGCGTTGATCTGTCCCAAATTGTGGGATCGGGTCCACATGGCCGCATCGTCAAGGCGGACGTCGATGGTGCAACAGCCGCGCCCAAAGCGGCTGCGCCTGCCCCTGCCGCCGCTGCGACGGCGGCCCCCGCACCGGCCAAAGCCCCAACGGTCAGCGCCGAAGGTGTCGCCAAAATCTATGCGGATCGCGAGTATACCGAAATCCCATTGGACGGCATGCGCAAAACCATCGCGGCCCGTTTGACCGAGGCGAAATCAACCATTCCGCATTTCTATCTGCGTCGTGATATCAAACTGGACGCGTTGATGGCGTTCCGCGCGCAAATCAACAAAGGGCTGGAAAGCCGTGGTGTGAAACTGTCGGTGAATGATTTCATTATCAAAGCCTGCGCCAACGCGTTGCAATCCGTACCTGCGGCCAATGCCGTTTGGGCGGGGGATCGCGTGTTGCAATTGAAACCGTCCGACGTGGCGGTTGCGGTTGCGATTGACGGTGGTTTGTTCACGCCAGTACTGAAAGATGCGGATAAAAAATCGCTCTCTGCGTTGTCGTCCGAGATGAAAGACCTTGCAGGTCGTGCGCGTAATAAAAAGCTTGCGCCTCATGAATACCAAGGCGGCAGCTTTGCGATTTCCAACCTTGGTATGTTTGGCATCGATAACTTTGATGCGGTGATCAACCCGCCCCATGGTGCAATTTTGGCCGTGGGCGCAGGGGTCAAGAAACCCGTGATCGGCGATGATGGCGACATCACCATCGCGACGGTTATGTCGGTCACCTTGTCGGTCGATCACCGCGTGATTGACGGTGCATTGGGCGCCGAATTGCTAAAAGCGATTGTGGATAATTTGGAAAACCCGATGGGCATGTTGGCCTAGTCGGCACTTTATGTTCATCAAAATAACAAAAAGGCCCGCTAGAGCGGGCCTTTTATACATGCGAAATACAAAAAATAACTGTTATTCAGAGACAGGCAATATTTGGTTCATCGATACCGACGGATTTGGGCAACCCGCCTCACCCACAACTTTCGCAGGAACACCTGCAACTGTTGTCTTGGGCGGGACCTCGTGTAACACGACAGACCCGGCTGCAATCCTGCTGCAATTGCCAACTTTGATATTCCCCAACACTTTGGCCCCTGCGCCGATCAGAACGTTATCCCCGATCTTTGGATGGCGGTCTTCTTCTTCTTTGCCAGTGCCGCCCAATGTAACCGAATGAAGCATTGAGACGTTATCACCAACAACCGCCGTTTCTCCGATTACGATCGAATGAGCATGGTCGATCATGATGCCTTTACCGATGCGCGCGGCAGGATGAATATCAATACCAAAAGATTCAGAAACCCGCATCTGGAATAGATATGCCAAATCTTTGCGTCCATCATTCCAAAGCCAATGCGCAACGCGATATGCTTGGACCGCCTGAAACCCTTTAAAGAACATAAGAGGTTGCAGATAACGATGACACGCAGGATCACGTTCATAAACCGCAGCGATGTCTGCGCGTGCAGCCATTGCAAGAGAGGGTTCGTTTTCATACGCTTGATCACATATTTCGCGTATCAATTGTTCAGACATATCGGGGGATGCCAATTTTGA
>RGAJ01000326.1 GCA_009920225.1 Paracoccaceae bacterium | reverse complement strand
GACAGCGGTTCACCATTGGCCACGCGGATCATCTGTTCCACCAGATCAACGCCCGTGATCAATTCGGTGACAGGGTGTTCCACCTGCAAACGTGTGTTCATTTCGAGGAAATAGAAATTGCGATCCCCGTCCACGATGAATTCAACCGTACCGGCAGAGGCATATCCAACCGCCTTGGCCAATGCGCACGATTGTTCACCCATCGCTTTGCGTGTCGCGGCATCCAAAAAGGGACTTGGGGCTTCTTCGACAACTTTTTGGTTGCGACGCTGAATCGAACATTCGCGTTCATTCAGGTAAATGCAATTGCCATGCGCGTCGGCCAAAACCTGAATTTCGATGTGACGCGGTTGGGTGACGAATTTTTCGATGAAAATACGATCATCGCCAAAGCTGTTGGCCGCCTCATTCTTGGACGATTGGAACCCTTCGCGGGCTTCGGCATCGTTCCACGCAATCCGCATGCCCTTACCACCACCACCGGCAGAGGCTTTGATCATCACAGGATAGCCGATTTCGTTGGAAATCTTGACCGCTTCATCCGCGTCCGCAATCAGCCCCATGTAACCGGGCACGGTGTTAACACCTGCCTCTTGGGCAATTTTCTTGGACGTGATTTTATCGCCCATACTTTCGATTGCGCCAACAGGTGGGCCGATGAATGCAACGCCAGCTGCCTCAAGCGCTTGGGCAAATTTTGGGTTTTCGGACAAAAACCCGTAGCCCGGATGCACCGCCTGTGCGCCGGTTTGTTTGATCGCATCCATGATCTTGTCGATCACGATATAGGATTGGTTGGCAGGGGGCGGGCCGATATGCACCGCCTCGTCGGCCATTTCCACATGCAACGCATTGCGATCCGCATCAGAATAAACCGCAACCGTTTTGATGCCCATTTTGCGGGCAGTTTTGATCACACGGCAAGCAATTTCACCACGGTTGGCAATCAAAATTTTATCGAACATTTTCGTGTTCCTTTCTTATTCGGGCTCAAAAGCATCTGGGAAATTCGCTTTGATCACATCGAGATCAAGGATCAACAGAGCTTCGTAATCTAGGGGATCAAAATTATCTGGGTCATAGGCTTTGACTTCGCGGCCAAACAGCCAATTCAGCCGACCGGCATCCAGATTTCCGCGTTCAAACGGTTGATCCCAGAAATGTTGCAACAGGGCGTGAACGAACATCGCATCTGCGCGACGATCCACAGGTTTGCGGTCGCGATAGCGCTCCAATCGTTTCAAAGGGGTCACCCCTTTTGGATTGGCGCGACGGATCGTAAATTGATAATCCGTTCCAGGCATACGCGACGGAAACCCACGGTGTTTTGTCATCGAAGGAAGTGGCATTACACGTACCCTTGTGTCAGATTACCCAGAGTATGGGATTGATTAACGTTCAAAATTTGCCCCTTACAGCGGAATGTTGTCGTGTTTTTTCCATGGGTTTTGCAGCTTCTTGCCACGCAAGGATGCAAACGCACGGCCGACACGACGGCGGGTCGAACGGGGTTGAATGACTTCGTCAATGAACCCTTTTTCGGCGGCCACAAATGGATTTGCGAAACGGTCTTCGTAATCTTTTGTGTGCTGCGCGATTTTTTCCGCGTCGCCCAAATCGGCACGATGGATGATTTCGGTGGCCCCTTTGGCACCCATCACCGCGATTTCTGCCGTGGGCCATGCATAGTTGAAATCACCACGCAGATGTTTGGACGCCATCACGTCATAGGCACCGCCATAGGCTTTGCGCGTAATGACAGTGACTTTTGGCACGGTCGCTTCGCCATAGGCAAACAAGAGCTTCGCACCATGCTTGATCACGCCGCCGTATTCTTGGGATGTACCGGGCAAGAAACCGGGAACGTCAACCAAGGTCAGAATTGGAATTTCAAACGCATCACAAAAGCGCACGAAACGTGCCGCTTTGCGTGAACTGTCAATATCTAGACAGCCCGCCAAAACCATTGGCTGGTTTGCCACAACACCCACGGTTTGGCCTTCTAGGCGAATGAACCCTGTAATGATGTTTTTTGCATAATCTTCCTGAATTTCATAAAAATCACCCTCATCTGCCAGTTTCAGGATCAATTCCTTCATGTCATAGGGCGTGTTGGGGTTATCAGGGATCAATGTGTCCAGTGATGTTTCAATCCGACCGGGTTCATCAAAGAAGGGACGCACAGGCGGTTTTTCGCGGTTGTTCAATGGCAGGAAATCGACCAAGCGGCGCACTTCGGCCAAGGCTTCGATATCGTTTTCAAACGCGCCATCGGCGACAGATGATTTTTTCGTATGCGTCGACGCGCCGCCCAATTCTTCGGCGGTGACGACTTCGTTGGTGACGGTCTTAACAACGTCAGGACCCGTGACAAACATGTATGAACTGTCTTTGACCATAAAGATAAAGTCGGTCATCGCGGGTGAATACACCGCACCGCCCGCGCATGGCCCCATGATCACAGAGATCTGCGGCACCACGCCCGATGCCATGATGTTGCGTTGGAACACTTCGGCATATCCCGCAAGCGACGCAACGCCTTCTTGGATC
>RGAJ01000325.1 GCA_009920225.1 Paracoccaceae bacterium | reverse complement strand
CGTTTGCGGCGTCAATTCCGGTTGCCCTGTCAATGTGATGACACGGCCCTCGTTGGTATCGTTTACGGTGATGTCTGCACCAAAGCCTGCCAACATACGTTCAGTGTGATCGCGCGTTGCCTCTTTTTCAATCACAACGGTTTGACCCGGCGCATTGAGCCCTGCAAGCAAGACCGCGGATTTCACCTGTGCAGATGGCACTGGCACCGTGTAGGTGACTGGCACAGGGTTCTGTGCGCCCACGATGGTCATCGGCAAGCGGCCTTTTGATCGACCGACCGTTTGCGCCCCGAACAGGGCCAGAGGATCCGTCACACGCGCCATGGGGCGCGAGTTGAGGCTTGCGTCGCCCGTAAATGTCGCTGTGATCGGGGATGTTGCCATGGCGCCCATAATCAATCGCACACCCGTACCAGAGTTGCCGCAATCAATCACTTGGGTCGGTTCGGCAAAACCGCCGACCCCCACGCCTTGTACCGTCCAGCTGCCGTCATCATGTTTTTTAACATCTGCCCCAAAGGTGCGCATCGCTTTGGCCGTGTCTAAAACATCATCCCCTTCCAGCAATCCAGTGATGTGGGTTGTCCCAATCGCCATCGCGCCCAAAATTAACGACCGGTGGGAAATTGATTTATCACCAGGAACATGGGCAACCCCTGTTAGCGGACCGCTTTTGTATGACGTCATCGGGATCGGTTGGGCATGGCTCGACATGACATTTTCCTTTAATTCACTTGCGCCCGTGATAGCGCAAGCGTTTGGGATCGTCTATGCCGTTTGCGCGGTTTGCTGCGTAAAATTTGTTGGATTATTCATATCAAAGGGTTGTTGTTTTTGCGCTTTGCGCAATTTGCGAACCAAAGTCCGCGCGGATTGGCCGTGGACGAACGCACAGGCGGGCGGTTGAGATTGCAGATACATGCTTTCGCTCCATACCCCGTGCGCTCGGATCAAGACGTGATGATCAAACACCAGATGAAAATACAAAATATCATGTTTGGGTACGCGGCGCTGCACTTTTTGCAAATCCAACAGATCCTTGGCTGCGATCAAAACCGTGTTCTGACCGATCATTTGCATCATATTGGGTGCGGTGACCGCCATGCGATGCTGTGGGGACACCCATAAATCTTGCGTTTGTCGCGCAAGACCAAAGGCACCTGTACGAAATCGGATGGGATAGTGTTTGGGATCAATCGGCCCATTTTCCGATGAGATCCGTGTCATCAGCACGAACCGTAATGTTTGAATGCCGTGATCGGCGGTTGGAATCAAACATCCGCTCCGCAGGTCTTCCACAGGAACCGCGCCGTCCACGGTATCAATCAATGTGCCTGCACAAAAACACGGGGGGGACGACAATGTATAGCTGACATCATACCCCAAATCCGCAAGCGACGCCAAAGTCATTGCCGACACGCTGTTTGTTGTGTCAATGAACCCCGTCATCAATTCTGTGTCGAACGTCACCTCGTCCCAATGGCCGCCATCGGTGCCCGCTGATCCCGTATCCGATTCAACCGGAACCCCCAGGCCAGATTGGGTGTCCGCCGCATAAAGCGCTGGGAATTCGGTTGCATAGGCCTGATTGCCCAAGGTGCCCGTGTAACGATAATCTGGCGCCTGAGCTGTACCATAATTGGCAATCAACCCCTGCAATTTCCACATCGTGCCGAAGCCCAAAACATGGATCATTTCATGCAAGACGGTGTCATACCATTTATTGGTGCCATTCGTGACATCCGCATCATACAGACGCTGCGCGTCGGCGCTGTCAAAATTCATCTGACCTGCAAAGGGGATCAATTCGGCGGTGCGATAATAGGTCGGGCCTGCGTTCGCCAAAACGCCCCCCACCCCATCTATTGACACAATCTGCGCTGAAATTTCCAGGTCATCGAACCATCGCGGCCCCATGCCGTCATTCACATCAGCGTATTTGTCCGACACATCCGACAGGATCACAGAACTGATGTAATCGGCAGCCGCGACAAAGGCGGACTGTAGGTCTTAGCTCCACGAGGCTCCGTCAAAATCAATTTTGACGTTATAGCTTGTCATGGCTGCGCCGCCGCTGGTGTATTCGGTTAGTAACACTGTGTACCCCGCGCCATCCCTCTTTAATAGATACGGACAGCGTGAGCAAAATTGAACCTAGCCTGTAGACTAGCTGCGCCTAAACGTTAGATAGTGCGGCGTGCGCCCTTCGCGCAGAGCTTTTTGTTCATAGCGTGTTGAAATCCAATCGCCCCATGGGGTGCGCCAATCCTCTGGTCCCTCGGCCAGCCATTCAAAGCCCGCTTTGGGAACCTCTTGCAAGGTTTGTCGAACATAGTCGGGAATATCCGTCGCCACGCGAAAAATGGCGTCTTTTTTCAAAACGCGCGCCAAAGGCTCTAAGTGCTCGGCGGTGACAAAACGTCGGCGATGATGGCGTTTCTTGGGCCATGGATCGGGATAAAGCAAAAAGGCACGATCTATGGATCCTTCGGGAACCACATCAAACAAATGACGCGCGTCACCCGGATAGACGCGAATATTGCGTGCGTC
>RGAJ01000324.1 GCA_009920225.1 Paracoccaceae bacterium | reverse complement strand
TCTGGGCGTTCTGTGGCGTCGGCGGGGATATCCATTGCGATGCATGTCGTTCCAGACGGCCGCGTCAGGCGCAGATATCGGCGTTTGGACGCGTCTTGTTTGATCGCGTCGCGCTGGGCGGTGCCCCATCCGTTCGCCTGCAAAAAGGCGGTGAACAAATCGTCACGATGGGTCATGTAAAACCGCAGTCATTCGTGTTTTCCAAAGATCTGCGTTCCCCGCGATTGTAAGCGTTCTGGTATCATCATTCTGTGCGGTAAACGTTAAATGCAGGGCGGTTTGGGGCGACAGATCTGCCAAGCGGTCTGGCCATTCGATCAGGGAAATTGCCGTTTCAAACGCATCTAACAGACCCAGTTCGATGACCTCATCTGGTCCCGATAAACGATACAGGTCCGCATGCCAGATTTCACCAAGCTGCGTGTCATAGGTTTGGACCAAGGTAAAGGTTGGTGAAGGAACGTCTTCGGGAACGTCTTGGACAGATTGGATCAAAGCGCGCGCGAAAAAGCTTTTGCCCGCGCCAATCCCACCATGAAGCAAAATCACGTCACTCGGACGTAAAATTGACCCCATGCGGACCGCAAATCCCGCAGTGTCATCAGGCGACGAAAAACTGAGCGTGGCAATGATATCGAGCATGCCCAAACCATGACAGTCCGGCGCAAAAAGGACAAGTGGCTTTGGATCTAAGTCAGCTCAAATTCCTTGATCTTTTGTGGTCCGATGGGCGCTGTGGACACACGTTGAAAGGTGACTGCTGTGTGATGATCGGGCAGTGGGATGACGTGACAGTCAATGACAGATCCGTTTTCCATTTCAATTGTTGCACGCCAAGTGCTGCGGTCATCGATTTGATGCACAAAATCCCGCAGATCGCCCCAAAACGGGTTGGGTTTTGTTTGTGACTGCCAAATGCGGCTTGCGTCCGTGATGGATTGGGACGCGATTGATGTCGTATTAAACCCAGACCACAAATCATCATGCGCGTCATTGGTGATGCATAATTGTCCCGATACCGAAAAGACAGCGACGGCTGTATCGATCTGATCCAAAAGCGCATAGTGGAAATCCAATTCTGATCGATATTTGCGGGTTGTTGAAACTTCTGCCGTGATGTCTTCGAATAAGAATGCCAATGCTCCGTCGGGATGCGGCCGCCCAGAAATGCTATAGGTTTCCCCAGATGGCAGGTTCCAGACCTCGGTATATGTTCCTTCGGCAGCTGCGACGACAAGATGCCCCAATTCTTCACGCCAAGATGCATAGTTTTTGGGTTCTGGCATGATGTGTTTGTCGCGCAATCTGTCAAAGACCGACAACAGGTTCGGTCGCGTGCTCAGGAATTCGGCCGGCAATTTCGTCAGATCAACAAGCGCAGGGTTAAACAATACCAACTGTCGATTGCGATCAAAAATGGCCAAGCCTGTGGACAATGTTGCAAACGTCTTGGTCAGGGTCTGAACAAAATTTCGCTGCGCTTGTTCGGCCTTGACCACCTCTGTGGCATCGATGCCATAGAAAATCGATCCATCCTGAAAATCACGGCGCTCTACATCATACCAACGTTGTTTGCCGTCACTGCCCGATACGCAAAGCCGCGATGTGGCCAGTTCTGTTTTTAGCGCCGCAGTGTGCAAATCAAGCGCGATCTTTTCATCCAAGGTGCGAAAGGCGTTATTGGTTAAAATCAAGACCCCGTCACAGTTTGATTGCCATATCGGAAGTTTCGCCGTTTCCACCACATCATGCACCCGCACAAGCGATTGCGCATCCTGTTTGAATTTGAACAGATGCGGTGCGTCTGCGTGATCGATCAGGGTAATTTCCGTGTAAATTCCATCAGAACTGACGGACAAAATCGCATCATCCCCGAACCAATCGGACGCAATTTCAATACGGCGCATGGGTAGTCCCAGATCAACGTTCGCCAATGCGCCAAAGCGTGCGGTCAACACCTCTAACAGGTCGTTTCGATGTGACCCAATGCGCAGAATATCCAGCATATGCATCGCAGATTGGGACATATGCGCAATACGATCAGGCATGAGGGTGAAACGCACCTGATCGATGTCGCTGCGGCCCGAAGCCGTGGGCCGTTTCACGAACGATCTGACCCATAAGATGACGCCCCAAACAATCGCCGCCAAACCGCATGTGATCAGCATTTCAATCCAAAGGCCCATAGAGTCGTCCTTTTTTCACAGAAGGACAGTGCGACCCATGCGGTTAAGAAATGGTTAACGATCGATGAAAATCGGTTCGTTTGCGCCAAGTGCGGTTTGATTGCGTTCGATTTCGGACCGCTGCCATGAGATTTCAACAATGGCGCCTTTGGGGGCGCCTGCGGTTCTGTTGGGGGCTTGTGTGTCGCCGCCATTGGCAAAAATCAACAATGCGCCTGTGCGCTCCAAAAGCGTTTTCGCGATGAACAAACCCAACCCCATACCGTCATAACCGGGTCGGTCTTTGGTCGCGCTTTTGCGGCGGCTTAGGAACGGGTTCCCGATTTGGCCCAACATGTCGTGCGGGTATCCCTTTCCATCATCTTTGATCCGCACGACAATAAATTCGTCC
>RGAJ01000323.1 GCA_009920225.1 Paracoccaceae bacterium | reverse complement strand
TATTTAGCAATGACATTGGTGTAGAAAGAAGGTAATGGGAAAATTGATGTAGATTTCTCCCCACTTGGGGCCAAATGAAATTAGTGAAGATATATGGACAAGGTTGCCACCTATCTAAAAAAGCATACAGAGTCATTGGTAAAAGACGTGGGTATCGAAACTGCTTGTAAATTAACAGGAAAATCAAAGGCGACCTTGGGCCGCTATTACTCGGACAACGACGAACACAATGACCGGTTTATGCCTATTGATGCGGTTGTGGCCCTTGAACGCGAGGCAAGTTATCCGCATGTGACGTCTGCCTTGGCAGAATTACAGGGAATCGGCATCACCTATAACGAACGTCGATCCAATTCCGAAGGATCAGGCGGCATTAACAATGATGTGATCGCGCTCAGCCAACGCTTTGCGATGTTGATGTCTGAATACCATCAATCCATCGAAGACGGCGTCATCACCATCAACGAAGCAAAGCGTTTGCTGCGCGAAACCTTGGCTCTTCAACAAGTGCTGGTCGAGATGAAACTGCACCTCGAGGATGAGACAGTTTAAGGCGTGAAAATTTACGACGGTGTCATAACCGATCGCGGATCAAAATACGCTGTCGCGGGCTGTGAGGCCCGCACCAAGGCCGATGCAATCGCTGCTGTAAAGGCGCTTAAACGCGACAAGAAATTCGCCAAGGCCACGCATAACACATGGGCGCTTTTGTCGTCAGACGAAGGGCCGCTGAAAAATGACGATGGCGAGGCCGGCGCAGGGATGGTGATCTTGCGCATCTTAGAGCGCGACAATATCACCGATCACCTCATCATTGTAACGCGCTGGTTTGGCGGCACCCATCTGGGCGGGGACCGCTTTCGTCGTGTCCAAGACTGTGTTCGATACTATCTGGAAAACCGTTAAAGCCCGTCAAATTCGCATAGAATTTGCACATCCATTCCCATCGCCTCAAGTTTCTGGCGCCCGCCCAGTGCGGGCAGGTCAATGATGAAAGAACAGCTGACGATTTCACCGCCCAACCGTTCAATCAGGCTGATCCCTGCCTCGGCGGTGCCGCCCGTGGCCAAAAGGTCATCCACCAACAAAATACGTTCGCCGGCAGCAATGGCATCGTCGTGGATTTCCATCACAGCCTCGCCGTATTCAAGCGTATAGGCTTGGCTAATCGTGGCACCCGGAAGTTTGCCTTTTTTCCGAATTGGCACAAATCCTGTTCCCAATTGATGGGCAATCGCGCCCCCAAGGATAAATCCCCGCGCCTCAAGCCCAACAACCTTGTCAATCCGCTGCCCCGCATAGGGGTGCAGCATTTGATCAACCGTCATGCGAAACCCGCGTGGATCGGCAAAAAGCGTCGTTACATCGCGAAACATGATCCCTTCATGGGGGAAATCAACGATGGAGCGGATATAGTCTTTTACAGTTTTCATATTTGTTCAGGCTTTCGTATCAAAAGAGTCTATTTTTGGGAATCCCTTGAGGAAGAACAAAGGATATTTTTCTTTTCAGTTCAGCTAAATTTGAAGGGTCTGCCTGAAGGTGAATCATCCTATGGCAGTTTGGACAAAGGACTAAAAAATCGTCCGGCACTCTGTATCTCGCTGTTTCCCCTTCTGCAAGTTGGTGGACAGGCTTTGAGTGGTGGACATCTAACGGAATATTGATTTCTTTGCCGGTAAAAGAATAGTGGAGTTTCGGATTTAGTCCGCATCCTTCGCAAATAGGCGGTTTTGCTTTCAACACCTTTTTGCGCACCTCTGGGGCTCTTTCAATACGTCTCGAAAGAATATACCGACGCGTTTCTTCGATATCGGCGGTACCGGATTCTTCATGCAACAAGTCTATCGGAGTGTTTGCTCCGCGATCGACAAGTGCTTTGTAAGCGTGAAACATCAATTCCAAATCTGCGTCGAGCTGGTCACTTTCAATTTGCTCCAAGTTATATGTACGGCCAAATGCGTGCCCTGCTTCATAACCCTTTGGCAACTTCTCTTCGGAGCCCAATCTTATTGGACCTAGATCGAAATTCCGCGAGTACTCTGGTACAAGATCATATAAGTCGATGGCACGTCGCTTCAGTACTTCAAGACCACGGATCACACCGAACTGCTCGAACACTACAGTTGTCCCCTGGTTCATTGAGAGGATTAAAGTTTCATCAATTGGGTTAACCAAAAATACGATGTAGACACCCTTGGTGGCACTTTCGGTAATTATGGGGTCAAAAAATGCGAGCCAAGGAACAGCGGCCCAACCTCCTTGCCCTACGCTAGCTTTTACCTTGTATTCGAATGGCAAAAAAGAGTTCTTTTTCTCGCTTCGATGGCTAAATCAGCGTGAACAAAATTTCCGAACGCGCTCCCTGTAAAGGGTTTGGATCGTTCAAATACATACTCTTTTGTCAATTTTTTTAAATATGTTTTTAGCACGGGTGCCCCCAATCATTCCTATAAAACGCGCCCTGCGACCGCGTAGAGTTTGGCAACCAAGGCTGCGTCACGTTTGTCAGGGGCGGTGATGATGGCATATTCAAGTGCTTTGTCGCAGTAATGTGGGCAATCTTCGCGATCTGCGCC
>RGAJ01000322.1 GCA_009920225.1 Paracoccaceae bacterium | reverse complement strand
ACCAAGATGATATCGCTAAAATTCAAGGATCCGAGGCTGCAAAACTGTTGAAAAAGGCCAAGGAAAGCTTGGCCGAGGCCTGATATGGCTGAGTATATCCCGCTTGAGATCCCTGACACTCCGCGCTTGGCGGAAAATATCATCCATTTTGGCCGCGCACTGCGGCGTGCGGGGCTGCCCATTGGGCCAGGTCGGGTGTTGGATGCAATCCGTGCTGTTGAGGCCGCAGGGTTTTCCAAGAAAGAAGATTTCTATTGGACGCTGCATGCGTGTTTTGTAAATCGTCCCGAACATCGCGCGGTCTTTGGCCAGATCTTTCGGCTTTATTGGCGCGATCCACGGTTTTTGGAACATATGATGTCGATGATGCTGCCGGCCGTGCGTGGCGTGCAGGAAACGAAAAAGGCGCAGGCCGCCGAAAAACGTGCAGCCGAGGCCTTGTTGGACGGTCTGTCCCCCGAAATGCCCAAGCCACAAGAGGATGACACCGACGAAGACACACTTGTCGAGGTTGACGCATCCTTTACCGCGTCCAGCAGCGAGAAATTGAAAACGCTTGATTTCGAACAAATGAGCACCGCCGAAATCGCCGCAGCCAAACGCATGTTGGCGCGATTGACGCTGCCGGTAAAGCCCATCGCATCGCGCCGGATGAAAGCATCCTTGCTGCCAAAGCGGGTGGATCCCAAACGCACATTGCGCGCCTCGATGCGACAGGGTGGTGAATTTGATGGTCTGCGATACCGCGAACGGCGCATTCGGTGGCCCAATTTGGTTGTGCTCTGTGATATCTCAGGATCGATGAGCCAATACAGTCGCATGGTGTTGCATTTCTTGCATGCGGTTGCGAACCAAAAGGGTAATGGATGGGCGCGCGTGCATGCCTTTACTTTTGGAACGCGGCTGACCAATATCACCCGCCATTTGAAAACCCGCGATGTCGATGCGGGATTGGCCGCAGCGGGTTCCGAGGCCCAAGATTGGCAAGGCGGCACGCGGATTGGCGGATGTCTGCATGCGTTCAATCGCGATTGGACCCGTCGCGTGATGGGGCAGGGCGCTGTTGTGATGCTCATTACCGATGGGCTTGACCGTGATCCTGACCACGATTTGGGGCGCGAAATGCAACGGCTGCATTTGTCGTCCAAGCGATTGATCTGGCTTAATCCGCTTTTGCGCTGGGACGGATTTACCCCACAGGCCACGGGCATCAAATCTATGTTGCCGCATGTGGACAGTTTTCGCGCGTCGCATTCCATTTCATCGCTCGAAGACCTTGCCAATGTCATTTCAAACCCCAATGATACGGGCGAAAAGGATCGCTTGATGCAGCTGATGCGTCAGCACGCGTCAGAGCCATAAAAGGAAGGTCGTTATGGATCGTTTTGAAAATATCCCCGAAATCGCGCTAGACTGGCACGAGGCGGGCAAAGGCGCGGTTCTGGCCACTGTGGTTGAAACATGGGGGTCGGCCCCGCGGCGTGTTGGCGGCCAATTGGTGATCAATGGCGACGGTGAAATCCAAGGCTCTGTCTCGGGTGGCTGCGTCGAAGGTGCCGTTGTGGTTGAGGCCTTGGAAACCCTTGAAACGGGCGAAACGCGTGTTTTGGAATATGGCATCAGCGACGGCGATGCGTTTGCCGTTGGATTGGCCTGCGGGGGAACCATCCGCGTCATGGTCGAACCGATTGGTGCAGCGATGCCAGTCGAGATGCTGCGCGAATTGGTTGCGGCACGCGCGAACCGCCGTGCGGTTGCCTATTGTGTGCATCCGACCACAGGCGAACGATCATTGTCCTATGACGGTCATGCGGATCGGTTCCGTATGGATCGCAGTGGCTTTGCCGAGGACGGGGAAACCTTTATCGCCATCCACAATCCGCCCCTTCGGATGGTTGTCGTTGGTGCGGTTCACATTGCCCAAGCCTTGGTGCCCATGGCCCGCATTGCAGGGTTTGATCCGATCATCATTGATCCGCGCGAAAGCTTTGGATCATCGGCGCGGTTCCCGGGTGAAACCATTTTGGATGATTGGCCGGACGCGGCGTTGGAAAACATTGGTTGCGATGGGCGCACAGCGCTTGTTCTTTTGACCCATGATCCAAAACTGGATGATCCCGCATTGGAATTCGCCCTGCGCTCTGACGTGTTTTATATTGGTGCGTTGGGATCGACACGGACCCATGCAAAACGCGTTGATCGATTGATGCAAAAAGGATTTACGCCAGATGACATTGCAAGCATTGCAGCACCCGTAGGGTTAAACATTGGCTCTGCCACACCTGCGGAAATTGCGGTATCTGTGTTGGCGCAAATGATTCAAAGTTTACGGCAGGGCACATGATTTTTGGTCAGGTTACGGTTGGCGATGCGCTGGGCTGTGTTTTGGCGCATTCCTTGGCGGTGGGACACCAGCGATTGCGCAAAGGGATGGTGTTGGATGCCGACCACTTAACCGCCTTGTCCGCGGCGGGATATGACCAGATCACCGTGGCGCGTTTGGAAGATGGCGACGCGCATGAGGATGCGGCAGCAACCCAATTGGCACAGGCCCTGTGCCCCGATCCTGACTCGGCCCA
>RGAJ01000321.1 GCA_009920225.1 Paracoccaceae bacterium | reverse complement strand
TCGGGCAAATCAATGCCGTCTTTTAGCATCGACACATCGCCGTTATTGGCGATAAATTCGATTTTTCCTTTGCCCGCTTGGGCCGCTGTCACAGTTGTGGATTGTTCGTTCGAATAGAAATCATTCCCCGACATCGCCGCGACATGCGTTTTGCTGTCCGATGACCACGTACCCATTGAATGTGGGTTTTTCATCGCATAGTTTTTGACCGCTTTTGCGGCACGGCGGTCTGAATTGCCCTCGCGCAAGACGGGGTTCACGGCCGATCCTTTGATCGCGTCATAGCGCGCACGGATCGCTTTTTCTTCGTCTGTTTTGGGCTCTTCTGGATAGTCAGGCAGCGCGTAACCTTGGGATTGCAATTCCTTTACTGCGGCCACCAACTGCGGAACTGATGCAGAAATATTTGGCAGTTTAATGACGTTTGCGTCTGGGGTTTTGACCAATTGGCCCAATTCCGCAAGATCATCAGACTGGCGTTGCGCGTCGGTCAGGAACTCGGAAAAGGTTGCAATGATTCGGCCTGCTAAGGATATGTCTTTTGTTCCAACTGTGACGTCTGCGGCTTTTGCAAAGGATCGGATGATCGGCAAAAGCGATGCGCTGGCCAATTCTGGCGCTTCGTCTACAATGGTATACAATATATCGGATTTAGAGGTATCGGACATGTTTTTTCACCTTTCCAACCTGACGGGAGCTTGGGTCTTGGGCGTGCGCTCATAAACTTGGATGCACCGAATTTTATGACGCACAGCGTTAAAATTATCCTTGCCACATACGCGATAAAGTCCAGAAATTCAATGCGGTTTATTCGCCATTCAACCGGTAAATGGAACCAAAATAGTTTGCCACGCTCAAGCATCGTGATCGTTTTCATTCCGCGCGGTGGAATTGACCTTTGAAATGAATTGCGCCAAGAATGGGCAGAAGAAAATTTGGTATACCGTTTGGTGCACCTTTCATCCGAAATGCAAAAGGATTTTGACATGACCTTTAAACCACATGGTAAACATTTGATCGCAGGCAAATGGTTGGCGGGGGACACGCAATTTGCGTCTGAACCTGCGCATGGGCCTTCGCATCACTTTGCCGTTGGAACCCCTGAATTGGTGGATCGCGCTGTTCGCGCAGCGGAAGAGGCGTTTTGGTCCTATGGCTATTCAACCCGCACAGAGCGCGCAGAATTTCTGAATACGATTGCAGACGAAATCGAGGCGCGCGGCGATGCCATTACCGAAATCGGCACCCAAGAGACCGGATTGCCAGAGGCGCGATTGCAAGGCGAACGCGGACGCACAACAGGGCAGTTGCGGTTGTTTGCGACGCATATCCTTGCGGGGGAGTATTTGGATCGTCGCCATGACGCCGCATTGCCAGATCGCCAACCCCTTCCGCGGGCCGAGATGGCGATGGTGCAGCGTCCTATCGGACCTGTCGCAGTATTTGGGGCCTCAAACTTTCCTTTGGCGTTTTCGACAGCAGGCGGAGATACTGCCGCTGCCTTGGCGGCAGGCTGTCCTGTCGTCGTGAAAGGTCACTCAGCCCATCCGGGAACAGGTGAGATCGTGGCAGAGGCCATTCATGCCGCAATCCAAAAATGCGGTATTCATCCCGGCGTCTTTAGTTTGATCCAAGGCGGCAAGCGCGATGTCGGCACATCGCTTGTTCAACATCCGTTGATCAAGGCGGTGGGGTTCACAGGATCGCTTGGCGGGGGGCGTGCCCTGTTTGATTTGTGCGCGCAGCGCGATGAACCCATTCCGTTCTTTGGTGAATTGGGATCGGTGAACCCGATGTTCATCATGCCGCACGCATTGTCCAATCGTGGTTCGGATATTGCCAAAGGCTGGGCTGGGTCATTGACCATGGGTGCCGGCCAGTTTTGCACCAATCCTGGGATTGTCGTAACGATAAAAGGGCCCGAAACAGATGCGTTCGTCGCCGCCGCAACCGCAGCGCTTGAACCAATCGGGGCGCAAACCATGCTCACCGATGGTATTGCAACCGCCTATCGGGCGGGGCGTGATCGGGTTGCGGGCACGCAAGGGGTGCGCGAGGTTTTGACATCAATGTGTGATCAGCGCAATGCGACGCCGTATTTGTTCGCGACCACGGGTCAAGCCTGGTTGGCCAATCATGATTTGGGCGAAGAGGTGTTTGGCCCCCTTGGTCTGGTGGTCATTGTTGAGAACATGGATGAAATGCGTGACATTGCCCGCAGCCTTCAAGGGCAGCTGACATGCACGCTGCATCTCGATACCGCGGATGTCGATAACGCCCGCAGCTTGATGCCCATCTTGGAGCGCAAGGCAGGGCGTGTGTTGGCCAATGGTTTCCCGACAGGGGTCGAGGTCTGTGATACCATGGTTCACGGCGGACCTTACCCTGCATCGACAAATTTTGGGGCGACATCGGTTGGAACACTTTCTATTCGGCGGTTCTTGCGACCAGTGTGTTATCAGAATCTGCCATCTGAACTTCTTCCCCAAGATCTTGTTTGAATGGTATCGGCGGCGCTTGAGCCGCCGTTTTTCATGAGCTGTCGATGATCCCGCTTGCCTTTGTTGTCTTGATTGCGCT
>RGAJ01000033.1 GCA_009920225.1 Paracoccaceae bacterium | reverse complement strand
GTTTCATCACTGGGCTCGACGCGCGGGGCCTCTTCCACGACAGGTGTTGTTTCAGGGGCGGTTTGTGCCACTTCGGTTGATTGCTCAGTCGTGGCGGGGGGCAGAATCGTGACGTCGTTGGACAGGCCTGTTGGCCAGATCTTTTGCCGGTAATTTGCCCCAGTGGACACGAAACTGTCATCCGGCACAGCGCCATTGTTCAAAAGGGTGCGCAAGGCGCTGGTTGCTTCGTCGTCTGAATACGGGCCCAAGGTAATGGCGTACCAGCCTGATCCAATTGAAAAGGCCTGCACATCGTTGAGACGCCTTGCGTAATCGCGCGCGCGCGCTTCGGCCTCAAGCAGGCTGGGTTGTGCTTCGATTTGGACCCAACGGTCTTGGGCTGCCGCCATCAGCGGTGTAAAAACCAAAATGAGCAGAGCGATAAAACGCGGCATGAAATTCCCCCAAGTGATTCAAATTTTTATGTTCACAGGGTTTCTAACGGCCCTGTTTCCTAAATTCTACCGAAATGGTCACTTTTCCAGAAAAAGCATGGATTTGTGATCAATTTTGCCGGTTGGTTACATTGACCCTTGGACGGCCTTTGCCGTATGAGAGGGTGACATTTTCCTATCTAGGGGTATCCCACCTATGGCGATTGATAAACCTAAATCTTTTCAAGAGATTATCTTGCGGTTGCAAACTTATTGGGCGACCAAGGGCTGTGCCGTGTTGCAACCCTATGATATGGAGGTTGGCGCAGGAACATTCCATCCCGCCACAACGTTGCGCGCTTTGGGAACAAACGCGTGGGCGGCGGCCTATGTGCAACCCTCGCGGCGTCCGACTGATGGGCGGTATGGTGAAAACCCAAACCGCTTGCAGCATTATTACCAATTTCAGGTCTTGATCAAACCAAGTCCACCCGATTTGCAGGATCTGTATCTGGGATCACTGGCGGCGATTGGGATCGATATGGACATGCACGACATCCGCTTTGTCGAAGACGATTGGGAAAGCCCGACGCTGGGCGCTTGGGGTCTGGGTTGGGAAGTCTGGTGTGATGGGATGGAAGTGTCCCAATTTACCTATTTCCAACAGGTGGGTGGACATGATTGCACGCCCGTGTCGGGTGAATTGACCTATGGTTTGGAACGGCTTGCGATGTATGTTTTGGGCGTCGATCACGTGATGGACATGCCTTTTAACGACCCAAGCGCGCCGATTGCGTTGTCATATGGCGACGTGTTCAAACAAACCGAAGAAGAATACGCGCGGTGGAATTTCGATGTCGCCAACACGGAGGTGTTGTTGCGCCATTTTGAAGAGGCCGAAGCCGAATGCGAAGCGATCTTGGCGCAAGAGCACATCGACCCCAAAACAGGAAAACGTATTATTATGGCGCATCCCGCCTATGATCAATGTATCAAGGCCAGCCATATGTTTAACTTGTTGGACGCGCGGGGCGTGATTTCGGTCACTGAACGTCAGGCCTATATCGGTCGTGTGCGGGCCTTGGCCAAAAAATGTGCCGATGCCTTTGTGTTGACGACAGCTGGGGGATATGCGGCATGACTGGAAAAATTTTGACGATTGCTATCGTGGTGTGCGCCTTGTTTGCAGGGGGTGCGATGTATTATCTGCAGGTCTACGGCTATTATTATGATGTGCCCGAGGCAGAACATCAGGTTGCATTGACGTCTGTTGTCACCGAAGAGCCAGAGGTGATTGACACCTATGATTTCACCGCCATTGATGCCGACAGTTCGCCCATCCGATATCGCGCCTGTTTTAAAACCGACAGCTCCATCGCGATGCTGACCGAAACCTATAAGATCTATGATAAACCTGAACCGCTGTTGGCGCCAAAATGGTTTGAGTGTTTTGACGCCAAAACAATCGGCGAAGATCTGGAAACAGGTGCCGCCGTCGCGTTTATGGGAACACGTAACCAGACCTATGGCATTGATCGTATTGTGGCCATTTATCCCGATGGGCGCGGCTATGTCTGGCACGAAGTCAACGAATGTGGTGACAAGAACTATGACGGCAGCCCCGTTGATCCAAGCTGTCCGAAGGGGGACAAATAATGCCTGATTTGCTGATTGAACTGTTTTCCGAGGAAATTCCCGCCCGCATGCAAGCGCGCGCAGCGGAAGATTTGAAAAAACGCATCACAGATGGTTTGGTCGAGGCAGGGATCACATACGCAGGCGCGGCCGCGTTTTCGACACCGCGTCGATTGACCCTAACCCTGCAAGGCGTGTTGGCCCAAAGCCCCACCTTGAAAGAGGAACGCAAAGGTCCCCGCGTCGATGCACCCGAACAAGCCATCGAAGGATTCTTGCGCGGCGCAGGTTTGACCAAAGATCAACTGGAAATCCGTGACGAGAAAAAGGGCCAAGTTTATTTCGCAGTGATCGAAAAGGCGGGCCGCCCCGCCGCCGATATCATTGCCGAAGTTTTGGACGCCACAATCCGCAATTTTCCATGGCCGAAATCCATGCGCTGGGGCAGCGGGTCTTTGCGTTGGGTGCGGCCACTGCATTCTATTATCTGTATCCTAAGCGACGATACAGGCACGACAGTGGTTCCGTTAGGCATTGATGGCATCGCTGCGGGCGACACGACGCGCGGTCATCGCTTCATGGCCCCCACCGCGTTCGCTGTGTCAAACTTTGACGATTATGCCGCGAAACTGAAACGTGCGCATGTCATTTTGGATCCAAAAGAGCGCCAAGATCACATCTGGCAAGAAGCAACCAACATGGCCTTTGCCAGCGGGCTAGAGGTTGTCGAAGATGCAGGCCTATTGGCCGAAGTCGCAGGATTGGTTGAATGGCCCGTCGTTTTGATGGGCAAAATTGATGATGCGTTTTTGGGATTGCCACCCGAAGTGTTGCAAACGTCGATGAAAGAACACCAAAAGTTCTTTTCCGTGCGCGATCCAAAATCGGGCAAGATCACCCGCTTTATCACCGTGGCCAATCGCGAAACCAAAGATCACGGTGCGACGATTTTGGCCGGCAACCAAAAAGTTCTGTCTGCGCGTTTGGCGGATGCCAAGTTTTTCTGGGAAAACGATCTGCGTATTGCCAAGGGCGATGGCCTGACCGCATGGACGGGTCGTTTGTCAAACGTGACGTTCCACAACAAGCTGGGCAGTCAAAAGGCCCGTATTGATCGGATTGCATCCTTGGCTGCGACACTTGCGCCGATCGTTGGTGCGCCAACCGATGCAGCAGTATTGGCGGGACAGGTGGCCAAGGCCGATTTGTCGTCAGAAATGGTTTATGAATTCCCTGAATTGCAGGGATTGATGGGGCGCTATTACGCAACTGCGGCGGGCTTGCCCGATGCTGTCGCTGCGGCGTGTCAGGATCACTATTCCCCCTTGGGTCCATCGGATGATGTGCCAACCGCGCCTGTGTCGGTTACCGTTGCCTTGGCGGATAAGCTTGATACATTGGTTGGGTTCTGGGCGATTGACGAAAAACCCACAGGGTCCAAAGATCCCTTTGCCTTGCGCCGCGCGGCCTTGGGTGTGATCCGCTTGGTTTTGGAAAATTCGGTGCGTGTGTCTTTGCTTGATGTGATTGTGTCTCATCTCTCGACCATGGATGCAGATGCGGCCACGATCGCGGATGATCTTGTGGTGTTTGTGCATGATCGGCTTAAGGTGTTTTTGCGGGACCGCGGTGTGCGCCATGATGTGATTGATGCCTGCATTGCGATGCACGGCAATGACGACATTACCCTGTTGGTCAAACGGGCCGAAGCCTTGGGTGCAGTGTTGACGACAGAGGATGGCGTGAACCTTGTCCAGGGGTTCAAACGTGCCAATAACATCGTCACCCAAGCCGAAGAAAAAGATGGCGTCGAATATTCCTATGGCGCAGATGTTAAATTTGCCGAAACGGATGTTGAACGCGCGGTGTTTACCGCGCTAGAGACCGCAGAGCCAAAAATTCAAGCGGCCCTTGATGCCGAAGATTTCGAAACCGCAATGACTGCAATGGCGACGCTGCGCGCGCCGGTTGATGCGTTCTTTGACGCGGTGCAAATCAACGCGGAAAATGACATCATTCGTCGCAACAGATTGAACCTGTTGAACCAAATGCGTGCGATTTGTTCCAAAGTCGCCGATTTGACTAAGGTCGAAGGCTGATACCTGAAACAACAGGGCGCGGTGAAACCATCGTGCCCTGTTAATTTATCTTGATAAACAGTCTGTTCTGGCTATGCTGCAACTACACAAAGGAATGCCGCATTGCAGCAAGATACATCAAAATATTCGCTTATTACACCAACTGCACCGATTGCCACCCCAACACATGGCGGGCGGGCCAAGTGTTTGCAACGATTGGTGCGACTGGATTTGCCGGTGCCAACGACGGTTGCCTTGTCGTTTGATGCAATCAAATGCATCGCTGCAGGGGATTTGCCGGATTTACCGTCTATCTTGGAAAGCTTTGCCAAAGATGATCTTTTGTGTGTGCGCCCGTCGTCGGAAAGCCCAGATTGGGGTGGCCCTAGCGCAATTTTGAATATCGGGATGAATGCAGATCGTTTTGCTGATTTATCCAAGGAATTGGGCGCGACTGCTGCGGCAGAGCTGTATTTGCGGTTTATTCAATCCTACTCTGTAAATGTCGCGCGGTTGGATCCGGATATGTTTGATCATATCACAGGATCAGATGAAACCGCGCTTCGTGATGCGCTGCGCGCGTATGAGGATGAAACCGACGAAGAATTCCCACAAGACATAGCCACGCAATTGGGCGAAGTTCTGCGATCCATGGCGCGCGCATGGGAAGGCACAACAGCACGATTATTGCGCCAAGCCAAAGGCGCACCAGCAGATGCCGGCTTGGGATTGGTCGTGCAAAAAATGGCCTTTGGTTTGGGTCGCGGCGAATGCGGATCGGGCGTCTTGCAATTGGTCGATTCAGATACGGGCGAGCCCAAGATTATCGGTCGCTATCGCCCACAAAGCCAAGGCCGCGAAGCGCTGACACGTTCTGACGGCGCGATGTATTTGACCCGTGACACCCGTGGCCCGTCCTTGGAAGAAAACGCACCCGATATTTACGCCGAATTGGTGCAACATGCGCAGCTGATGCGCAAAAAGCTGCGCGAAGAAATGCAAATTGAATTCGCAATCCAAGACGGCGAATTGCACATTTTGGACGGCATCCGCGTCGTCCGCAAGGCCCGTGCTGCGGTGCGGATCGCTGTGTCTTTGGCCAATGATGGGATCATTTCGAAACCCGAAGCGGTGATGCGGGTCGAACCGCGTGCCTTGGGCGAAATGTTGCACCGTCAGGTCGACCCAGAAGCCCCACGTGATATTTTGGCCAAAGGGGTCGCCGCAAGCCCTGGTGCTGCGTCCGGGCGCATTGTGTTCAGCTCGGAGGCCGCGCAAGCCTGCGCCTCACGCGGTGAGGCCTGTGTTTTGGTGCGCCGTGAAACCAGCCCCGAAGATATTCGTGGCATGCACGCCGCAAATGCCGTGTTGACCGAACGTGGCGGGATGACCAGCCATGCGGCCGTGATTGGCCGCGGTATCGGTTTGCCCTGCGTTGTGGGGGCGTCCAGCATCCGGTTTCAATTGGATAAAAAGCGCCTGACCTTGCCCGATGGGCGGATGTTGAAAGACGGCGATATCATTACGATTGATGGCACGAACGGTCAGGTTTTGGCAGGCACCCCGCCAATGATCGAGGCGGCCTTGGATGACACTTTTCGCACGTTGTTGAATTGGGCAGAAGAATTAAGCGACATCAAAATCCGCGCAAACGCCGACACGCCCAGTGACGCGCAAACCGCGCGGAATTTTAATGCGCAGGGCATCGGGTTGTGCCGCACGGAACATATGTTCTTTGACGCGGATCGATTGACAGTGATGCGTGAAATGATCTTTTCGGATTCTGCCATGGATCGGCGCGCGGTGTTGGATCGCCTGCTGCCGATGCAGCGTGCAGATTTTATCGAATTGTTCCGCATCATGCAGGGGATGCCTGTGTGTATTCGCCTGTTTGATCCGCCGTTGCATGAATTTTTGCCCTCGGATCGCGCGGGTATGCTGGATCTGGCCGAAGCGCTTGATCTGCCACTGTCAAAAGTGGTGCGTCGGGTCGAAGCGCTGAGCGAATATAACCCGATGTTGGGCATGCGCGGCGTGCGGTTGGGGATCACGGTCCCCGAAATCTATGAAATGCAAGCGCGCGCAATTTTTGAAGCGACGCTTGAATCAAGCAAAGACGGTGCGCCGGTTGTTCCCGAAATTATGATCCCGCTGGTCAGCGCCAAGCGCGAAGTGGAATTGGTGAAAACCCGCATCGATGCGATTGCGGCTGCGGTGCGTACAGAGACAGGGCGCAGTTTCAATTACCGTTTGGGTGTTATGGTTGAAACGCCGCGTGCGGCATTGCGGGCCGATGACATCGCCTTGCATTCCAAATTCCTAAGTTTTGGGACAAACGATTTGACCCAGATGACTTATGGCCTGTCGCGCGATGATGCGGGGCGCTTCATGTCAGAATATGTCAATCAAGGTGTCTTTCCAGAAGATCCGTTTCACGTCCTTGACGCCGAAGGCGTGGGAGAATTGTTACGAATCGGGGTGGACCGTGCCCGAAAGGTGCGTCCGGATATTGTAATGTCTATTTGTGGTGAACATGGCGGCAGTCCCGAATCCATCGCGTTTTGTCGCAAAATTGGTATAGATTATGTGTCATGTTCGCCATTTCGGGTACCAGTTGCGCGACTTGCCGCCGCACAACTTGCAATATCAGACAAAATTGGCTAACCGCTCCCTCTATCGAAAATAAGTCTTGAGGAGCACCATTGTTTCAGTGGTTCAGGGGATCGAGACCTGATTACGCGAAAGCGTTAGGAAAGGTTTAGGTTATGACTAGATTGTTTTTTGTGATCGCCTTGGCGTGTTTGCCGTCTTTGGGCGCTGCGGATCTGCGCAATGATACCTTGTCCGATCTTATGGCATTTGATGCTCAGCAGATCGGTGGTGTCGAAAAATCCCAATTGAGTGGCGGGCTGGGTTCCATGTCTTCTGTTCCCTCGCATCTGTATTCTGCCGATTATATCGCGCAATTGCCAAAGCCCACCGGCGGCAAGCAATGGAAATGCCTGAGTGAGGCGTTGTATTTCGAAGCGCGTGGTGAGACAATCAAAGGGCAAATAGCCGTCGCCGAGGTCATCATGAACCGCGTTGACAGCGCATCCTATCCGGATTCGGTCTGTGGCGTGATCCACCAAGGCACAGGCCGCAAGTTCGCGTGCCAGTTTACCTATACGTGCGACGGACGTGCCGAGGTCATTCACGAAGCAGACGCCTACGAACAGGTTGGCAAGATCGCGCGCTTGTTGCTGGATGGCGTTCCACGCAAGCTGACAAAAGGGGCGACGCATTATCACACGACCAGCGTGAGCCCGTCTTGGGCGCGGAAGTTCCCTAAAACGACGAAAATAGGCAGCCATGTTTTCTACAAGCAGCCTACAGTGGTCTCGTCTAACTAAATTTTTTAAGGTCTCATCTGGTGCCATCTGAACTTCATCTTGCCTTTGGGCACCCCTTGGACCGCTCTTTGTCTGACGCGAGCACGACACCCTTGGATCGGATTTCTGTCCGCGATTACACTGTTTCGGTCGAAATCGGTGCGTTTCAACATGAACGCGATGTCTTGCAACGCGTGCGATTTAACGTCGTGGTCGAAGTGCAACCCATTGCCCAAGATGTCGATGATGATGTCGATCTGATCTTGTCCTATGACACGATCATTGAATCGATTGATGCCGCGTTGAAACAAGAACGCTTGAACCTGTTGGAAACTGTTGCCGAACGTGTGGCCGCGTTGATTTTGGATCAACCATTGGCGGCGCGTGTCTTTGTTCGTGTTGAAAAGCTGGACCGCGTTCCTGGTGCCTTGGGCGTGGAAATCATGCGTGCCTGATCACAAGACCCCATGCGTCATTTGTATCGGATTGCCCGATACCCCACGCATTGAGGCACATACGGACAGAGCGCAGCGCACCGTTGCGCTATTGTCGATTGATCAAAATGCATGGGCCGTCGCATCACAAGATGAACGCTGTGTCGTCGTTGCGACCAAAACCGAATTGGATTGGTCAATGAAAAACGGACGTATCGCTGTTTGGGCCCCGACAAAAATGATCTTGGATGCGGTCACACCACCCAAGCCGTGTGATGATTATCCAACCGCTGCGGCGCTTTGGTTGGCAGAATTGGTGCAGGCGCAGGATATCACATTTGTGGGCGATGGCCCAACGGTCGAGACAATGGTGCCGATCCGCCGGCTCGATGTGGGAACCGTGTCTCTTTAACCTTGCGCTCTTGCGCGATGCTGTTCAAAAGGTCGGGTATGAAACAGTATTATCGCCCAATTTTATCGTCAAAATCCGCCACGTCCAAGCGCGCAAAGCAATTTGCAGGCACGCGGCTTTGGTTTGAGGCTGCGCGCGTTCTTGGGCGTGACGGAACCGATCACTGGGTCGATGTGTCCGATGTCCCACAAGAGATTATTGATCTTTGGACGATGCCGCGTGCCCCCATTGCGGGATTGGATTTTACCCAGCCGCAGATCATGGGAATATTGAACGTCACACCCGACAGTTTTTCTGACGGTGGCAAGTTCGCGGATCACGAGGTGGCAGTGGCGCAGGCGCGGACACTGCGCGATCAGGGGGCGGCGATCCTTGATATTGGTGGGGAATCCACGCGCCCAGGTGCGGATGTGGTGCCCGATGAAGTTGAAATCGCGCGCACATCCCCCGTTATCGCGGCCCTTGGTGCCGATTTTGGTGTGCCCATTTCACTTGATACACGCAAATCCCGCGTGGCTGAGGCGGGAATTTCCGCAGGGGCGCAGATTATTAACGATGTGTCCGGCTTTACCTTCGATCCCAAATTGATCGACGTGTGCGTGAAACATCGCACACCTGTCTGTGTCATGCATGCGCAGGGGGATCCGAAAACGATGCAGGATAACCCGCGCTATGATCACGTTGTGTTGGATGTTTATGACTTTTTAGAAACACAAATTGATCGACTGGTCCGCGCAGGAGTGCCGCGCGGGCAGATCATCGCCGATCCGGGAATTGGTTTTGGCAAAACGCTTGACCATAATCTGCTATTGCTCAATCACATTGGGATGTTCCACAGTCTTGGAGTTCCGATTTTATTGGGTGTGTCGCGCAAGGGGATGATAAAAACGATCGGTAACGCCCCCAATGCACAAGACCGGGTGCCCGGATCGGTGGCAGTTGCCCTAGCGGCGGTGGAGCAAGGGGTGCAGATCTTCCGCGTCCATGACGTGGCTGAAACAAAACAGGCATTTGCCCTTTGGCAGGCCGTACAGACAGGAGAGTGGCATGGGGCGTAAGTATTTTGGAACCGACGGTGTGCGTGGGTTGGCCAATGCCTATCCGATGACCGCTGAGATGGCGCTGAAAATTGGTGCTGCCGCAGGGCGATATTTTCGCCGCGATGGCGCGCAGACGCACCGTGTTGTCATTGGCAAGGACACGCGCCTATCAGGATATATGTTTGAAAACGCATTGACGGCCGGATTGACCTCGACGGGCATGAATGTGTTGTTGTTGGGCCCTGTCCCGACCCCCGCTGTGGGATTGTTGACCCCATCCATGCGCGCCGATTTCGGCATCATGATATCAGCAAGCCACAATCCGCATCATGACAATGGTATTAAATTCTTTGGGCCAGATGGGTTCAAACTGTCCGATGAGGCAGAGGAAGAAATCGAGCGCTTGATCGATGCAGGGTTAGAGCCCGCCAAGCCCGAAAACATCGGCCGTGCAAAACGTATTGATGATGGGCGCTATCGGTATATCGAGCGTGTGAAATCGTCGTTCCCCTATGGTATGAGCCTGAACGGTCTGAAGGTTGTGATCGATTGTGCGAATGGGGCCGCCTATCGCGCCGCCCCCGAAGTATTATGGGAGCTTGGCGCAGAGGTTATTCCCGTTGGCACGTCACCCAATGGTAAAAACATTAACGAAGGGTGCGGATCGACCAAGCCACAGACAGCTGCCGAAACCGTGGTCGCGCATGGGGCAGATGTCGCCATTTGTCTGGATGGAGATGCGGACCGCGTTTTGATTGTTGATGAAACGGGCAGGGTGGCCGATGGCGATCAGATCATGGGGCTGATGGCGTCACGCTGGGCCGCAGATGGTCGATTGGCTGGCAATGCTTTGGTGGCAACTGTGATGTCAAATCTGGGCCTTGAGCGGTTTTTGTCAGGGCGTGGCATTGGATTGGAACGTACTGCGGTTGGGGATCGCTATGTCGTTGAACGGATGCGGTCGGGTGGCTTTAACCTCGGTGGCGAACAATCAGGTCACATCGTGATGACCGACTATTCGACGACGGGCGACGGGCTCATGGCAGGGTTGCAGTTTTTGGCCGAAATGGTGCGCACGGGACGCAAGGCGTCCGAATTGTCCGACACGTTCGAGCCTGTCCCGCAATTGTTGAAAAATGTTCGCTTCCAAGCAGGTCAAACCCCATTGGAAATGGATATCGTCAAAGCCATCATCGCCGACGCCGAAACCAGATTGGCCGCAAATGGGCGTTTGTTGATCCGGAAATCAGGGACCGAGCCCTTGATCCGTGTAATGGCAGAGTGCGAGGATGACGGATTGTTGAACACCGTTGTGGATGATGTGGTTGGTGTGATTGAAAAGGCAACCGCCTAGGTAGTGATTACGCCCTGTTGACCAAGACACGCACAGGGCGTTTTCGTTGGCTGAAGACCAATCCAATCAGAATACAGGCCAATGCCAAGAAAAACCGCAGTTCCAGAGTTTCGTTCAAGATGAAAGTGCCGAACAGAACCGACCATAACGGGACTTGGTAGTTCACATTTGTCATGAAAATCGATCCCGCTGTGCGCACAACCGATACACGCAAATAGGCGGCCAACGCGGTCGGCACAAAGCCCAGAAATATGATTGCAAGGGTGCTGTTGCCATCTGTGGGCGTTGGAACGCCTTCGATCCAGAGCATGGCAGGAATAATCCAAATTGCCCCAAAGATCAGCGTGAAGGCGGCCAAGGC
>RGAJ01000320.1 GCA_009920225.1 Paracoccaceae bacterium | reverse complement strand
TGCATCATGGTTTGCTGGCCGTAACAAATTCCCAAAATCGGGACGCCCATATTGAACGCGCTTTCTGGTGCGCGGGGGCTTCCGTCGCGCGTCACGCTGTCTGGACCGCCTGAAAAAATGATCGCTTTGGGCGCGAAATCGGCCAAAAATGCGTCAGTGACATTTTGATAGGGGTGAATTTCGCAATACACGCTCAGCTCACGCAAACGACGCGCAATCAGCTGCGTCACTTGGCTGCCAAAGTCGATGATCAAAAGGCGGTCGTGTGATGTCTGTTCCATGCGCTTTCCCTTATCTATTACAATGACATTGTGCAAGAGATATGCAGCACCCTGAGATCAAATTCTAGTTTCGGCTTCCGATCGCGCGGACCGTGGTGATGTGGGCAACAAATGTAATTTCAGTTGCCGTATAACAGGTCCATCGCATTGAACATCGTATCCTCGGAACACGCAAGCGTCGCAACGGTTTGATCGCCCTTAAGCACATGTACCGATCCCGATATCGGATGATCCTCAGAAATGCGATCAACTGACATGCCCACCGCATAAACATATCCAGCGTTGTCAAAGCGCGCCTCATGCCAAATGTAACGCCCAATTCCGTAATTAAAAAAGCCGTCGAAATTGGTGGCGGTGTTTGCAAAAAGCTCTAACTCAGCGGGTTTTGATGGCGCGCCATAGCGATATCGCATCACGTTATTGGGATTGACGCAAACCGATACCTTCTTGCCATTTTTCGTAATCGTGCAAGAAAACGCCAGCGTACCAAAACCGCTGCAATCCGTAATGGAATTGGCGACAGACGATGTGCCAAAGGACGCGGCCACAAGTGCCGCAGCACCAAGCAGGGTTGTTTTCACCATTCTAAACACTCCACCAACAATGACATGCCTACGCTAACGGCACAGTATTCATGTGACAAACTATTTCTGTTTTGAACGAACACTGTGTCAGCGGCACATAAAATTTCGCAACGCAATTCCATTCTGCGGTTCAATTGTCTGTGGTTTTTGTGGTAAAGAGCGAAAAAGAAACAATCAGGTCTGATTAAGTGGTTGATCGCAAACATAATTTATCACATCATGCGCGTCTTTCCGTGGCGCCGATGATGGAATGGACTGATCGGCATTGTCGGTTTTTTCATCGCATGATGTCGCGTGAAACGTTGCTGTATACGGAAATGGTAACCTCGCCTGCATTGGTGCGGGGGCGGGCGTTTCATTTGTTGGATTTCGATGCGTCTGAACATCCTGTGGCGTTGCAACTGGGGGGATCTGACCCGGTTGAGTTGGCCGAGGCGGCTGTCATTGGGGCCGATCACGGGTATGACGAAATCAATCTGAACGTGGGCTGTCCGTCGGATCGCGTGCAATCGGGGGCCTTTGGTGCCGTCTTGATGAAATCGCCGGATTTGGTGGCGCAGTGTTGTCGTGCGATGGCGGATGCGGTGGACATTGAGATCACCGTGAAATGTCGCATCGGTGTGGATGAGCAGGATCCAGAAACCGTGCTGCCCGATTTTCTGGCGCGGGTGTCGGATGCGGGCGTGACCCGTTTTATCATCCACGCCCGCAAAGCGTGGTTGCAAGGGCTAAGCCCAAAAGAAAACCGTGATATCCCGCCGCTTGATTACGATTTGGTCCATCGCATGAAGGAACAGTTTCCTCATCTGCATATCTCGATCAATGGCGGAATTGACAATTTGGAACAGGCCAAAGCGCATCTTGCGCGCGGGTTGGATGGGGTCATGATCGGGCGGGCTGCCTATCATTTTCCATCCCAAATATTATGCGCGGCGGATCCCGAAATCTATGGTTCAGGGCAGGTCGCAGACCCGATCCAAGTGATCAAGGATCTCATGCCCTATATCATTCGGCATGTCGACCAAGGCGGGCGGTTGCATCAGATCACACGCCACATCTTGGGCGCCTTTCACGGGCGCCCGGGTGCGCGCGCATGGCGACGCACGTTATCCGAACGTGCCCATTGTTCGGGGCCTGATCTGGTGTTAGAGGCATTGGAACATATCAAAGAGGCATAGCATGTTTTTAGGTCTGGATTTGGGAACATCGGCATTAAAAGCCATCATTTATTCCAACGAAAAGATCATCGCACCGATCAGTCATGCCTATCCAATGAGCACCCCATACGCAGGGTGGGTTGAACAGGATCCCACACTGTGGACGGATGCATTGAAACGGTGCCTGTCTGATTTATCACAACAGGTGGAATGTTCGCAGATTGCGGGGATTGGCCTGACCGGGCAGATGCATGGTCTTGTGTGTTTGGACGGATCGGGCGAAATTTTACGCCCTGCGATTTTGTGGAATGACAATCGCGCCGTGGCGCAGGCGAAGCACCTAAATGAACGCCTTCCATCCATTGGTCAGATTGCAGGCATTCCCGCATTGCCAAGTTTTCCAGCCGTGAAAATGATCTGGCTTGCGGAACATGAGCCGGACGTTTTTGCGCACATTACGCATGTCTTAATGCCAAAGGATTATGTGGGTCATGTCTTGCACGGTGGATATGTGACCGATCACAGCGATGCGGCCGCGTCATTGTGGTATGATCAAGC
>RGAJ01000319.1 GCA_009920225.1 Paracoccaceae bacterium | reverse complement strand
GACACGAACAATCACGACGCTGTCATCTTTGGTCAATGCCCGTGATGCGCCCAGTTCCAATTTGAACGCGGCATCAAGAACAGCAGCTGTTGCCAGTTGTCCAACGTCATTGCGTTTCAGATCGGTCAAGATCACAGGTGTTCCCGCTGTTTCGGAATTCGCAATCACTTGATCGGCATAAGTTTGCAACGCAGCAAGCGTTTGCGCCGATGTCCAATCCTGCGTCAGTTGGTCCGCGATTTCATCCATCGGCATCGGCGCAGGTGGGATCACCGCATCAAGGCGCAGCGCAAAGATCCCGCCATCGTTTAACATTTCAATCGTCGGGAAATCGCCATCCTGCACCGCAGAGGCAATGTTGCGAAAATTTGGATAGCCCATAACATCGTCTTCGGCACCATCGTGATACAGGATCACATCGACGCGCATGCCAAATTCTTTTTCCAGATCTTCCAGCGTCGCACCAGCCGCCAGCGCATCATCAATTTCCGTCGATTTGGCGTCAATCGTGCGGCGTGCGGTTTCGGTTGCCAATTCGTCAAACAGCTGATCGCGGGCATCTTCGAAAGATACGGCATCGGCGGACAAGATTCCGTTCACGCGGAACAAGGCAGGGCCTAAATCTGTGTCGAATGGCCCGACAACCGCATCCATTTGCGCGGCAAACACGCCGTCACCTGCAGCGCCCAAGTCAGTTGCATCAACGTCACCCAAATCGACATCCGCAAGCGTCAAACCGCGATCTGCAACCAATGCGTCAAAGGTTGTTGTGCCGTTGGTGATCTCGGCCAGTTTGGCGGCTGCTTGGTCTGCATCCAAAAACACCAACCGTTCCACCAAACGACGTTCGGGTTGGTTGAATTCATCTGCACGCGCCTCATAGGCGGCACGCAACGCCTCATCAGACAGTTCAACGTCATCCAGCATCATGTCAGGCGTCAGAATGGCATATGTGATTTGCTTGCGTTCGGGTTGGGTATAGGTCGCGATATTGTCGGTGTAATACGCGGTCAATTCGTCTTGGGTCGGGGCAGGGATCGCAGTTGGGACATCCGCTGCGGTCAACGTGGTCAAGGTCAGGTTACGGGTTTCGGTCAGATAGGCCATCATCGTGTCCACAGCGGTGGACGAGGTTGTGTTTCCCGCAATGATCGCTGCTTGCAAAATGGTGCGTGCGGATTCGGTGCGCACGTTTTCTTCGAATTCGGCTTCTGTGTAGCCCGCATTTTTCAACGCAAAGCGATAATTCTCACGGCTAAAGGTGCCGTCGGGTGATTTAAAGGCTTGGATATCGTTTAGATCCTTGGCCACAGCCGCATCATCAACAGACAGGGCAATACGCGCGGCTTCGGAATCAAGTGCGGTTTCAACAACAACCCGCGACAGAACGCGGTCTGTTATGCCAAAGGCTTGGGCCTGTTGCAGGGACAATTGTGTGCCGAACTGTGCTTCGGTCGCGCGCAATTCGTTTTGCAATGCACGCGCATAGCGATCCACGGAAATGTCTGTATCCCCAACAGATCCAATGGATTGCACCGATCCCCCGAGATTGATCGCACCAAATCCCGCCAATCCTAGGAACAAAAAGCCCAGTAGGATATAAGAAAATACACGTGACATCGACTTGCTGCGCATGGCCATAGCGTCCCCCAAATTTAATTTTCACCAATCTCTACGCGCCCTTGGCGTCGGGGGCAAGGCGCAAGGTGGCTTGAACAAGGCGCTCAATCAAAATTTCTATGGTTTTTTCGTCAATATTTGCAAAAGCCAACCGCAAATGTCCTTGGGCCTCGGTCATTGTGGGGGGCGCAAAAAATGTGCCGGGCAGGGAAAGGATGGATTGGTCTTGCAAAATGCGCTGCGCTGCGTGTGCGCCAATGTGCGAAAACGGATGCGACACATAGGCAAAATATGCCCCAATCCCCAACAGGCGCCAACCCATTTCTGATAGGGGCGCAAACGCCGTGCGCATCGCCCTAGCCAATCGGTCAAATGTTCCAATCCCCACAATGCCGATTTTTGACCCAATTGGGCGGGGCAAATGGTGACGGTATCCAGAAATTTTTCAATCTCTTTCAACCTCTTCGGGCTTGCAATGACGGCACCCACCCGATGACCAGTCAATCGATAGGTTTTGGAAAAAGAATACAAAGAGATCAGAACACTGTCCCAATTCTCATTTTGTAACAGCCCATGTGGACGCTGCGCGTTTGAGTGAAAATCTTTGTAGGTTTCATCAACGATCAACGCGATGCCACGGGCGCGACAGAGTTCATAGAAAGACTGCAACAACTCGGGCGCATATTCGACACCACAGGGGTTGTTTGGGCTGACCAAAACGATCGCCTTTGTGCGTGGGCCAATCATCTGCGCCGCGCGGTCGGGATCGGGCAAAAGCGTATCATCACAGAGTAATGCTTGGGTTTTGACGCCGGCCATTTGCAGCCACATGTCATGATTAAAATACCATGGTGCGGGCAGAATGATATCATCCCCCGACCGACAGACCGCCGCAATCGTCGCACAAAACGCTTGGTTACACCCTGCTGTGATCGCAACGTGATCGGATGTGACAGGCGCGCCATAGGT
>RGAJ01000318.1 GCA_009920225.1 Paracoccaceae bacterium | reverse complement strand
TGAATCACCCAGACAGCAAAACCGCAAGCCGATTAATGGGTACTGAGCCTAATAATCGATGCAGTTTCGGCACGGCTCTTGCATAAAATGTCGTCCCTGCCGAAGGAGAATCATATGAACCCAAACTTGTTCGGCGCCTTGCTTCTGGCGGCACTTCTGAGTGTGACCGGTCTAGCCATGGTGTGGCTTGGGATATTCGATCGAGTTGGTGGCAATACCTTGATCGATGTGCGTTTGACTTTAAGCAATTCCTGCCCAGTGGAAGACTCATATTTTATCGCCTACGCGCCCAAAAGTGGACGCACAGCACGCTTTAGCAATGGCATCGCCATTATGCGGCTCAAGCGTGGCGAAATCGTACGCCTTGTGATCGACCCGACCTATTCGTCGCTTAATTATGCAGCCTACGACGAGAAAGCATCCCGCGAGGTGGCGCTGGTCGCTGATTGCATATCTAGTGAACGTCAAAAAATGGTAACACGGACGTTGCGACAGCAATTTGGCAACTAAACAAAAATGGCATTTCACCGTTAAAGATACCGAAGTCATAAATCTAAGGTGCAAAAAACATGAACCTTGTTCTGGCGCGCTCTATGTATATCCAAGACCAAAAGGTGCATTTTAACGATGTGTCTGATCCACACACTACGATTTTGATTGTGATGAAGGAACTCAACAAGAGCTTGCGTAAAATCGCCGATCCAGCGAATCCGGCGTCAAAGGTGCGAACCGAATTCAGCAAAGCATTCACGTCAAACTACATCTTGCAAAGCAGCCTAGATTTCGCAAACGGTGGGGAAATCGCCGAAAATCTATATCGCCTTTATGAGTACTGCCGCCAACAACTCCTCAAGGCCTTCGCACGCAGGACCGATCACAACCTTGGCACTTGCATCGTCTTACTTGACGAAATCATTCAAGCATGGGAGGGGATAGGGGATAAAAAAGAGGGGTAGATGCATATCCCTGGTATGGCTTGGGAGGCTAGATGTCAAAGTTTTGTCCGGAATGGCTTTTGTCTGCGACAGTCGCCCTTGTCGCTAAAAGATATTTGGATTCGCCTCTCGAGCTGGCCCTTTTCGCACGGAAATATGCTAATATTTTGTCAGAACGCTATAACGAGATAACACCGGATCTTATTGAACAAAGTGCTGAAGGATTTCTGCGCGTCCTGTCCGAAGCCGAGGCAGAAGATGCAGACTCAGTTTTGCACTCATATGCTTTTGGTCGCATCACCCGCCTTGAGAATGGTGATCCGCGCCGAATAAAAGGTCTCTTTTCTTCAGCTCTTGATGGAACGCGCGCCGAAGAATACAATGCTGAGCAGTTGATAAAGAGCTTCCGGCCTTTTTTCTTTTTGTTGAGGTCAAAGCCAAGCTTGTCCGCGCCATCGACCTGGTCGTGGAAGCATATTGAAAATGGTGAATGGATAACCGATCTGCCAAATGTAGAAATCAGTCTGCTTGATAGCTTCAACGATCCGACCTGATCGCGCTCGTTCCACTAAGCCCAGAGATCGACCGTACCACCAAGACGCGGTAAGTTCGTATTGGGCATAGTCGATACCCGAGCCATGCGAGTCGCTGCGCTATTATGTATAAAGGTTGGCGACAAAAGCGAGCGCGCCATAATTGCATTCTCGGTATAAATTACAGACGGCCCAAGCGCAGGGTGGTAAACTCTCACTTCTTCGCGGTGCGGTTCATATCCATTATTGCGTTCGAGCGCCAATGCCGGTGAAACACCCTCATATGTTTGTCTCAAGTCTGGCATGACCCTTGCAGGCCCAGCGTCAAGAAAGCTTTTCGTAGCGCCCGGAGCGAACATGCTAGACCGTAACATAGGAAGTGGCAAAGACATGTTTGAATCGTGCAAGACCGCGTGCCTTGAAAAATATCGGATTGGGACGAAGGATAGCATCAGAGATCCAACTTTTCCAAGAGGCCAATCATCGATACCCGCCTCTCTAACTTTTTTGGCGAGAACGGCGCCCAAAAACGAAGAAAGCAATAGGAATTTCAACCTCATTCGGGCAAACTATTTTAGATGGTCTTGAGTGACGGCAAATTCATACAAAGATTGAAATGAGCAAAATGTCAGAGGATGCAAAACACCTCATTGAGCTGAATGCCCAGATTCGCGAAGCCTTTTCCGCTGGCGCAGTCGAAAGCATGATGCAGTTGTTAGAAGAACGCCGTCGGTTTCTTGACGCAATCCCATCTGCAAAGGGAGGGCAATCTCCCGCGCTAACTTCTGCTTTGCAGGAAGCAGCCAGCGATAATGCCGTCTTTGTCTCAAGACTTAAAAAAGTGGTGCAAAGGGCCCGAACGCGCGGCAAAATATCGGCTCATGCCCGCAGTAATTACAACAAGACATAATCAAACCCCTTAAAGGAGTACCTTTCCCCATGGTGTTTCGTCGCTCCCCCCGCTTCAAATCAGCCGCGCCTTGCCAAGCCTGCGTGCGAATACGCGCGTTCTTGGCAGTAGCCGCAATATTGATAATTGCAATGCCAATTCTGGCTGAAACGGCCGCGCCGATTGCAATTTTAACGCCTATGAACTTCGCATTAGCGATTATGGGGCTAGGTCTTTTGGCCTTTTTCATC
>RGAJ01000317.1 GCA_009920225.1 Paracoccaceae bacterium | reverse complement strand
ACACACGCTGTCCGATGGAACTTTCCACCTATTTCCGGATCAATGCCGAAAATACGGGGCAATTTGAACGTACGTTGATTATTGCCGACAAGGGAAGCTATGTGTCCTATTTGGAAGGCTGTACAGCACCAAAGCGTGACACCGCACAATTGCACGCCGCTGTTGTTGAGATCATCATCGAAGAAGACGCAGAGGTCAAATATTCCACCGTTCAAAACTGGTTCCCTGGTGACGAAGAAGGTCGCGGCGGCATCTATAACTTTGTTACCAAACGCGCCGATTGCCGTGGGGATCGATCCAAAGTGATGTGGACCCAAGTTGAAACAGGGTCGGCCGTCACATGGAAATACCCGTCTTGCATCCTGCGCGGAAACGAAAGCCAAGGCGAATTCTATTCGATCGCGATTGCCAACAATCATCAACAGGCTGACACAGGCACCAAGATGATCCATTTGGGCAAGAACACAAAATCGCGCATCGTGTCAAAAGGCATTAGCGCGGGCGTCGCGCAAAACACCTATCGCGGTTTGGTGTCGATGCACCCCAAGGCCAAGAACAGCCGGAACTATACCCAATGTGACAGCCTGTTGATCGGCGATAAATGTGGGGCGCATACGGTTCCCTATATAGAGGTCAAGAACAATTCATCCCGTGTTGAACACGAAGCAACCACATCCAAAGTGGACGACGAACAACTGTTTTATTGCCGCCAGCGCGGCATGGACGAGGAAGAGGCCGTCGCATTGGTGGTAAACGGGTTCTGTAAGGATGTGTTGCAAGCGCTGCCTATGGAATTCGCAATGGAAGCACAACAATTGGTGGCCATCTCATTGGAAGGGTCAGTTGGCTAATGGTTTGGAATAAAACGCAAAAGATGATCATTACAACAACGCCAAGCGTCGAAGGCTACCAAATTGCCGAATACAAGGGCATTGTGGTTGGCGAGGCGATTATGGGCGCAAATATTGTCCGTGATGTGTTCGCCTCAATCACCGATATCGTGGGTGGACGCTCTGGCGCGTATGAGGGCAAGTTGCAAGATGCACGGGAAACCGCGCTTCAGGAATTGGAACAGCGTGCGCGTGATCTGGGTGCAAATGCCGTCGTTGGTGTTGATTTGGACTACGAAGTCGTCGGTCAATCGATGTTGATGGTGTCTGCCTCTGGCACAGCGGTGGTGATCGGGTAAAAATGCGCGCGCCTGTCGTTCATATCCACGATTTGCCCACCGATCACGTCGGCCCCAAAGGCAGCGACACATTCGGCGCAACACTCGCCGAAGTTGGCGAGGCTTTGGGCACGAAAAACATCGGCGCGATGTATGTTCAGGTGGATCCGGGCAAACGGGCGTTTCCCTTTCACAACCATCTTGCGAATGATGAAATGTTCATCATTTTGGAAGGCACGGGCACCTATCGATTTGGCGAGCACACGTTTGACATAAAGGCAGGCGATATCTGTCACGCGCCCAAAGGCGGTAAAGACACGGCGCATCAAATCATCAATACTGGCCAGACCACATTGCGATATTTAGGGGTGTCCACCTTGCAAGATCCCGAGGTCGTCGAATACCCAGACAGCGATAAATTCAGCGTTTTGGGCATCCATCCGGGTGAAGATTATCACACACGCTACTTCGGACACATCGGCCGCCGTTCCGATGTCTATGACTATTGGGATGGAGAAGATCAGTGATCATATGTGCCTTCTTCATTTGTATATTGATTTTGATTGATTTTCTCGTGTCGTGCGATGGTTTTGGACTGAGCACTGAAATGCGTCGTGCCAAGGTGATAGCTTTTTACCAAGATGGCAGAATTCGGGGGATCATATGTATTCAACCGGACAGTGGGAATTGTGCCCGTCTCTCTAAGGGAGTGATCTGACGTGTTTGATGCAGATCGGTATAGTTTTTTGACTCATGCTCTGGGAGCAAATCGAAATCTGTCGATTCTTGATATTGGCGCAAATCCGATCAATGAACCGATTTATGCGCTGCTCAGAAACCAAGAGTTGTGTGATGTCATCGGCTTCGAACCTCAAAAAGTCGCTTTTGACACTCTGCAATCGCAAAAAAAATCTAATGAAACATATGTAAATGCGGCCGTTGGAGATGGGTCGACGCAAGACCTTTATCTATATGAAATGTCGGGATTTACATCGTTTTTCAAAATTCATGAAGGTGCAGTAGCAACACTTCGCGGATTTTGGAAAGGAACGCGTGAGATCGGAGTGGTCCCCCTTGCGACCTCACCCCTTGATTCTATTGAAGATATCCTAAACGTTGATCTTTTGAAAATCGATGTTCAAGGGGCGGAATATCAGGTAATATCTTCGGGTAAACATAAACTTGAGAATGTTGTCGCAGTCATCATCGAACTTAGATATTTTCGATTGTATGAAGATGAACCAATGTTTGGTGAAATTGACAGTTTTCTGCGGTCACGCGGGCTTGTTTTGCATCATCTTGAAGTTCTAACTCGCCTCTTTCTGATTGAGACCACTCATCTAAATAATTTAATACATCTCTATGATTCTTTGGCATGTAAAGCCTCATCTCATCCAGATACTCTCGGAGTGGATCGTTCGAATGAGTAACACCTAAAAAT
>RGAJ01000316.1 GCA_009920225.1 Paracoccaceae bacterium | reverse complement strand
TTGAATGCGCTGAGCTATGACATGTGTTTGGCCATCGAACAGGCGCTGATCCAATGGCGCGATGATGACGCGGTGCAATTGGTCATCATTGATGCCGAGGGCGATCGCGCGTTTTGCGCCGGCGGCGACATTGCCGATCTGTATGACAGCGGCAAGCGTGGCGATTACGCCTATGGTCAAAAATTCTGGGCCGATGAATATCGCTTGAATGCCCTGATCGCCGATTATCCCAAACCCTATATCGCCTTTATGCAAGGCTTCACCATGGGCGGCGGTGTGGGCATTTCTTGCCATGGCAGCCACCGCATTGTCGGTGACACCAGCCAAATCGCCATGCCCGAATGCGGCATCGGCTTGGTGCCTGATGTGGGCGGATCGCTGATTTTGGCGCGCGCACCGCGTGGATTAGGGGCCTATCTGGGCCTGACCGCCACACGCATGACTGCGGGCGACGCGATCTATGCCGGCTTTGCGGATACGTATATCCCCGAACCGAAATGGCCCGCATTGATCAAAGCCCTGGAAACGAACGGCAACCTTGCCCAAATTTCGGCTGCTGCAGAAGCCGCCCCACGGGGCACATTCGCCGAACATGCTGCGTTCTTTGATCATGTGTTTGATACGATGTCCCTTACCGACATAGTGCAAAATCTTGATGCCATGGACAGTGACATCGCGGCCAAAGCCCGCGCGGCGCTTACCCGCAATTCACCGCTTGCCATGGCCGTCACCCTGCGCATTCTGGCGCAATTGGCCAACACCAGCACGATCCAAGATGCACTGCGTTGCGAATACCGCTTTACCGCCCGCGCGATGGAACACGGCGATTTTATCGAAGGCATCCGCGCCGCGATCATCGACAAAGACCGCAATCCCCAATGGGCCGACACGATCGATACGCTTGACGCGGTCAAAGTGGATATGATGACATCGCCCTTGGGCGCATTGGACCTATTTACAGGAGACATGACATGAAAATCGGATTTATCGGCTTGGGCAATATGGGCGCCCCAATGGCCCGCAATTTGGCCGCCGCAGGGCATGATGTGACGGGCTTTGACACTGCGTCCGTCGCGGTCGATGGCGTAACACCGGCCGACACCGCGATTGCCGCCGCAACGGGCGCTGATGTGGTCATCACCATGCTGCCCAATGGCGCAATTCTACGCGCCGTCGCGGCCGATATCATCCCCGCCATGACAAAAGGCGCGGTCTTTGTCGATTGCTCCACCGTCGATGTGGACAGCGCCCGCGCGGTCGCCGCGGATGCACAAGCCGCAGGCCTGTTGCCCCTTGACGCGCCTGTCTCGGGCGGCGTCGGGGGTGCTGCGGCTGGCACGTTGACCTTTATGGTCGGCGGTGATGCGACAGGCTTTGAAAAAGCCAAACCACTCTTTGATATCATGGGCCAAAAGGCGGTGCATTGCGGCCCCTCGGGCAATGGCCAAGCGGCCAAGATTTGCAATAACATGATCCTTGGCGTCACCATGATCGCCACCTGCGAAGCCTTTGCACTAGCCGACAAGCTGGGCCTTGATCGCCAAGCGATGTTTGATGTGGTCTCTACCTCCTCAGGATATAGCTGGACCATGAACGCCTATTGCCCCGCCCCAGGCGTTGGTCCACAATCGCCCGCCGACAATGGGTACAAACCCGGGTTTGCCGCTGAATTGATGCTCAAAGACCTGCGGTTATCGCAAATGGCGGCCACATCGGCGGATGCCGATACTCCGATGGGCGAAATGGCCACCAAACTTTACGAAACATTCGTGGAAACGGAAAACGGATTGGGCCAAGATTTCTCGGCTATGCTGCCCCGTTTTGAAAAACGCAGCCGCACGTAAACCTTTCATCTTTGACAAAAATACTCGACTGGGGGTCTGGGGGGCGTCAGCACCCCCAGTTGGTCGGATCGCGAAAGCGATCCGAAACACATCCACGACACACAATGTCGCAAACTCTCTTGCAAATCCATACATCTCGACCAAACTCCCCTCAAACAGGAGGGACGAGTTATGAAAACCACAACCAGAGTCGCGGTCATCGGTGGCGGTGTCGTCGGATGTAGCGTGCTGTACCATCTCACCAAATTGGGATGGTCTGACGTGATGTTGATCGAAAGATCAGATTTGACCTCTGGGTCGACATGGCATGCAGCGGGCGGTTTTCATACCCTAAACGGCGATACTAATATGGCCGCCTTGCAAGGCTATACAATTCGTCTTTACAAAGAGTTGGAAGAAATCACAGGCATGTCCTGTGGCTTGCACCATGTGGGCGGAATAACGTTAGCTGATAACAAAGAACGCTTTGACATGCTTTTGGCGGAACGTGCCAAACACCGCTACATGGGCCTAGAAACGGAAATCGTGGGTCCCGAGGAAATCGCCAAAATCGCCCCGATCACCAATTTGGATGGCATCATCGGCGCGCTTTACGATCCGCTGGACGGCCATCTTGACCCGTCTGGCACGACCCATGCCTATGCCAAGGCCGCGCGTATGGGCGGGGCCACCATTGAAACCCATTGCAAGGTGATTGAAACCAACCAACGCGCCGATGGAACATGGGATGTGGTCACTGAAAAAGGCACGATCCACGCCGAACATATCGTCAACGCAGGCGG
>RGAJ01000315.1 GCA_009920225.1 Paracoccaceae bacterium | reverse complement strand
TCGGTTGCAGGGTATCGCGGATTGCCAAATGGCCAACCCTATAGCGCGACCAAGGCCGCCGTCATCAATTTGGCTGAAACACTCAGATTGGAACACCCAGAATTGGATGTCCGTTTGATCAGCCCGGGATTTGTGCGCACACCCCTGACAGATAAAAACGATTTTGACATGCCGATGATGATCGAACCCGATGTCGCGGCCAAAGCGTTGGCAGATGGACTTTTGGCGTCAGGGTTCGAAATACATTTTCCCAAAAAATTCACCTTTCTTCTCAAGCTTCTTAGAGTGTTGCCGAACGCCGTTTACTTCAAACTCGCCAAGTCATTTTCCAAGGATCAAGGATCATGAAGGTTGCAATTTTGGGCAGCTCTGGCGCGATTGGCGCGGCCTGCGTGAGCGAAGTAAACCGCAGATACCCTCATGCCGAGGTGCATACTTTTTCACGCCAAAATGATGCGGATTACCGTGTGGATTATGATGATGAGACCACTCTCAAATCTGCGGCTGAGGCTACGTTCAACGGGGTGCCTTTTGATCTTGTGATGGTGACAACCGGTGTTTTGCATTTGGGTGCTGACATTCAACCTGAAAAATCCTTGCGCGATTTATCTGCCGATAAATTCCACGCCATTTTCGCCGCAAACACGATTTTTCCCGCTTTGGCCGCAAAACATTTTTTGCCGCTGCTTCACCGCGACAAACGGTCGGTGTTCGCGGCGCTTTCGGCGCGGGTGGGCAGCATATCGGACAACCGTCTTGGGGGATGGTATGCGTATCGTGCGTCAAAAGCTGCGTTGAATATGATCATCAAAAATGCCGCAATCGAAATTGAGCGACGGCATAAACAGGCCATTGTTGTGGGGCTGCACCCCGGCACAGTGGATAGCGATCTGTCCAAACCCTTTCAAAGCAATGTGCAGCAAAACAAACTATTCACCCCTGCCTTTTCGGCTGCGTCTTTGTTGGATGTGGTGGACCGTCTCACTCTGGACGATAGCGGTAAATGCTTTGCGTGGGATGGTCAGGAAATTCCCGCATGAATGAGCGCCGTCCATGACCACAGTGCGCTTGATTTTAGGGGACCAATTATCCGAACAGATTTCATCCTTGGATGGGTGCGCCATCGGGCATGATCCGATCCTGATGTGTGAGGTCCGATCCGAGGCCACCTATGTCAAACATCACAAGAAAAAGATTGCATTTCTCTTTTCCGCGATGCGCCATTTTGCACAGTCTTTGCGCGATGCCGGACATAATGTCCGATATATTGAATACGATGACCCCGAAAATACAGGGTCATTTCTGGGCGAAGTCGCCCGCGCGATCACAGCCCACGGCGCAACGCGTATTGTTGTGACAAGTCCCAATGAACATCGTGTATTGACCGATCTTCAGACGTGGCAGGATCACCTTGGGATACCCGTGGTTATTCGTGACGACACGCGGTTTCTATGCTCGACTGAGGAATTCAACACGTGGGCCGCGGGGCGCAAACAGCTTCGCATGGAATATTTTTACCGCGAAATGCGGCGCAAATATAATATCTTGATGACGGGGCAGGATCCCGTTGGCGGACAGTGGAACTATGACGCAGAAAATCGCAAACCACCCAAAAACGGGTTGAACGTCCCGCCCCCATTTACGCAGAGCATCGATCCCACGACGCGCGATGTGATGGGTTTGGTTGATCGTCACTTCGGGGATCATTTCGGCGATCTTGAACCGTTTCATTTTGCCGTGACCCGCGCGGATGCACTGCGCGCGTTGGATCACTTTATTGAACATCGACTGTCGCAATTCGGCGATTATCAGGATGCGATGATCCAAGGCGAACCATGGATGTTCCATTCCCATATCAGCTTTTATCTGAACTGTGGGCTATTGTTACCGCTTGAATGCGTCCGCGCGGCGGAACGTGCGTTTCATGCGGGCGACGCGCCGTTGAATGCCGTCGAAGGATTCATCCGCCAGATTATCGGATGGCGCGAATATGTGCGCGGGATTTATTGGTTAAAGATGCCCGAATATGCGCAGGAAAATTTTTTGGATGCGGTTAGACCATTGCCTGCATTTTTCTGGACAGCGCAAACCAAAATGAATTGTCTGCGGCAGTGCGTTTTGGAAACCAAACAAAACGCCTATGCCCACCACATTCAACGTTTGATGGTTTTGGGAAATTTCGCATTGCTTGCTGGGCTTCATCCAGATGAGGTGAATGAATGGTATCTGTTGGTGTATGCCGACGCGTATGAATGGGTCGAATTGCCGAACGTGTCGGGGATGATCCTGTTTGCCGATGGTGGGTATCTGGCATCCAAACCCTATGCGGCAAGCGGCGCATATATCAACAAGATGTCGAACTACTGTAAAAGTTGCAGCTATTCTGTCAGCAAAAAGAATGGTCCAGATGCCTGTCCGTTCAATTACCTGTATTGGAATTTCTATCTTGATAACCAATCAAAGCTAAAGGGCAATCCGCGCTTGAATCACCCTTATGCCACGCTTGCAAAAATGGATGATATGAAACGCGACGCGATCCGCGATGATGCGCGGCGGTTTTTGGAGGATTTAGCCTAGCCCCCGTTCCCGCGATCAGTGGAAATCACGGCTTGGGAACAACTTTTTCGCTTGATCCCTTG
>RGAJ01000314.1 GCA_009920225.1 Paracoccaceae bacterium | reverse complement strand
CGCTGTTACACCGGCCGCAGACACCTGCGTGAGCATGGGTGTCGACATCGGGCATAATTTTCCAACAACGTTTGCATTTCTCGCCCGTTGCTTTTTCAAACTGCACGCCAATTCCAGCGATATCCGCAATTGCAAATGTTCCGGCAGGTGCAGATCCTGCGGTGATTGCGATGGATGATGTGATACAGATATCCGCAAACGGGACAGATCCCAAGGTTTCGGCCAATGCTGCATCGTTGACATAGACGGTTGGTGCCGCTTCTAGGCTTGCGCCGATGACCTTCTCGGTGCGCTGCACCTCGAGCGCTGCGGTGACGACACGGCGGGCGCGGCGGATGCCTGCCCATTTCGCCGCCAACTCGGCATCAAGCCAATCCGCTGGGGTGTCAGGGATATCAACCAAATGAACCGAACTGTCATCGCCTGGATAGCGTTCTAACCAAACCTCTTCCATCGTAAAGGCCAAGATTGGCGCCAGCCACGTTGTCAAACGATGGAACAAGATGTCCAACACTGTGCGCGCCGCGCGACGTTCCACTGTATCACCATCGCAATACAACACGTCCTTGCGCACATCGAAATAGAACGATGACAGATCCACAGTCGCAAAGGTAAAGATGGCTTGGAACACGCCTTGGAAATCATAGGCGTCGTAACCTGATCGCACTTTTGCATCCAGTTCGGCCAAACGGTGCAGAACCCAACGTTCCAATTCGGGCATATCCGCAGGATCCATTTGGTCAGCGGCGGTATAATCTGCCAATGAGCCCAACATAAACCGCATCGTGTTACGCAAACGACGATAGCTGTCGGCGACACCTTTCAAGATTTCCGGACCGATCCGCAGGTCGGCGGTATAGTCTGATTGCGCCACCCAAAGCCGCAAAATATCCGCGCCGTATTGTTTGATCACCTGTTCGGGCGCGATGGTGTTGCCCAAGGATTTCGACATCTTCATGCCTTTTTCATCCAAGGTGAACCCATGCGTCAACACCCCGCGATAGGGCGCGCGTCCACGTGTGCCGCAGGCTTGCAACATCGAGGAATGGAACCAACCGCGGTGTTGATCGGTGCCTTCTAAATACAGATCCGCCAAGCCATCATCTGACCCGTCTTCGCGGTCACGCAGAACAAAGGCGTGGGTTGAGCCCGAGTCGAACCAAACGTCAAGGATGTCAAAGACTTGATCATAGTCGTCCGGGTTCACCAAGCCACTTAGGAAACGGTCTTTCGCGCCATCTTTGTACCACGCGTCCGCACCTTCGGTTTCAAATGCCTCTGAGATGCGGGCATTCACATCCGTGTTGCGCAACAGGAAATCGTCATCCGTTGGCAAGGCACCTTTTTTCGTAAAGCAGGTCAGCGGAACGCCCCATGCGCGTTGGCGCGATAGAACCCAGTCAGGGCGTGCTTCGATCATCGAAAACAGACGATTGCGGCCTGTTTGCGGGGTCCATTTGATCAGCGTGTCGATAGATGTGAGCGCACGTTCGCGGATTGTTGTGCCATAGTCGTCCTGACCATCACCAACAGCGCGATCAATCGCGGCAAACCATTGTGGTGTGTTGCGGAAAATAACCGGTGCTTTGGACCGCCAAGAATGCGGATAGCTATGAGTGACGCGGCCCCGTGCGATAATGCTGCCTGCCTCAACCAGTTTTTCGATGACGGCTGTGTTTGCTTTTCCTTCATTCAGATGTTTCGCCCACGTTGTGGGTCATGCGATCCATCCAATTGCGTTTGACAAAACATTCATAGTCGTCCGCGCCGTGGCTTGGCGCGGTGTGAACAAACCCTGTGCCTGCGTCATCGGTGACGTGGTCGCCGTCGATCATTGGCACGTCGTAGGACCAGAATTCATCCATCTCGGCAAGCGGGTGCGCACAGACGGCATCCGCCATTTGATCGTTGGTCACATCTGCCACGCGGGTAAATGTTGTGACGCGTGATTTTTCCAATGCATCCGCCGCCAGCTTGTCGGCAAAGATGTAAAGATCGCCAACATTGGTCCAGCTTTCGTCTTGGGTTTCTTCGACGCGGTACAGGCCATATGCGATTTTGGGGTTATAGGCGACGGCCTTGTTCGACGGGATCGTCCAAGGTGTCGTGGTCCAGATCACCACGCGGGCATTGGCAATTGCCTCAGGCGCTGTGCGGAATTTAAATGGCACCCAAATCGTGTGGGATTTGTGATCGTGATATTCGATCTCGGCTTCGGCCAATGCGGTTTTTTCAACAGGTGACCACATGACGGGCTTGGACCCTTGGTAGAGGGTACCTGTCATGAGGAATTTCATGAATTCTTCGGCAATCACTCGTTCGGCGTGGAAATTCATCGTCAGATAGGGGTTTTCCCATTTGCCGGTGATGCCCAGACGCTTGAATTCCTCGCGCTGAATATCGACCCAGCCTTCGGCAAACTTGCGGCATTCTTGGCGAAAATCGACGACGTTAACTTCGTCCTTGTTCTTGCCTTTGGCGCGATACTGTTCTTCGATCTTCCATTCGATTGGCAGACCGTGACAATCCCAACCGGGGATATACAGTGCGTCGCGGCCTAACATTTGTTGGCTGCGGACGATGAAGTCTTTCAGCACTTTGTTCAGCGCGTGACCAATATGAAGATGACCATTCGCATAC
>RGAJ01000313.1 GCA_009920225.1 Paracoccaceae bacterium | reverse complement strand
CGTCATCGGACAAGAACCCGTTTTCAGAACACATCAATCCATAACGACATTTGCCAACCTTCAACGTCGACATCATGTTGGTATAGAGCATGTCCAAGAATTTGCCGGCATCTGGGCCTTTGACAATAATCTTGCCCAAGGTCGATGCGTCCAACATGCCAACAGATTTGCGGGTTTGCAAAATCTCACGCTCAACCGCTTGGGCTTTGGTTTCGCCAGCACGCAAGAAACAGTACGGACGCCGCCAATGGCCGACAGGTTCAAAGAAGGCGCCATGTGCTTCATGCCAATCTTGAATGGGTGTGCGGCGAATGGGTTGGAACACCTCATCACGCGCTGATCCTGCAATCGCACCCATTGAAATCGGCGTATAGGGTGGACGGAACGTCGTGGTCCCAACCGCAGGAATATCTGCGTTCAACGCACCTGCAAGCGTTGCCAAACCATTGATGTTTGACAATTTACCTTGGTCGGTTGCCATGCCCAATGTTGTATATCGCTTGGTATGTTCGACACTTTCATAGCCTTCGCGCGCGGCCAATTGCACGTCGCTGATTTTTACGTCGTTTTGGTAATCAAGCCACGCTTTCATGCGCAATTTGATCCCTGCACCTTGCGGCATCATCCAAACCGCCTCAATCGCCGCCTCTTCCACGTCTTGTGCTTCGGGCACGCGTGTGGAGGGGGCTTTTTTGCCCAAGGCTTTTACGACATCTTTGGCACGCGCGGTTGCATCCGCCAAAGTTGCAGCAAGCGTCAATTCACCGTTTGCCGCACCTGCCGGCATGACGAAACCAATCCCGTCTTGGTTTGTGGGGGCTTTGTCCAGATTTGGACGGAACATGACCGCGTCCGCGTCCCAATTCAGCTTGCCACCACAATGTGAATACATATGCACCACAGGTGACCAACCGCCAGACATCGCAACCGCATCACATGCGATTGTTTCGATGACAGCGCCTTCGCCCGCTTGGGCACAGATTTCAACGCCAGTGACGCGTTTGCCGCCCAACACTTTGGCAATGCCTTTGCCATTCTCGACGCGAATGCCAAGGTCTCGTGCTTGCGCAGCCAAGGCGCCGCCACCTGCCGCACGCGCATCCAAAATCACCGGAACCGAGAGGCCTGCTTTTTTCAAGGTGATCGCTGTGCGGTAGGCGTCATCGTTGTTTGTCACGACAACCGTCCGATCCCCAATGGAGACACCCCAATTCACAGCATAATCGCGCACGGCAGACGCCAACAGAACGCCCGGAATATCGTTGCCAGCAAATGACAATGGACGTTCAATCGCACCTGTTGCGGTGATGATTTGCGATGTGCGAATACGCCACAAACGATGACGTGGACCCGCCATGTCAGGGGCGTGATCTGTGACACGCTCATAGCCCAAAACATAGCCGTGGTCATAGACACCAGCCGCCATCATGCGGGTTTTCAGCGTGACATTTTCCATCGCCTCAAGTTCGGCAACAGTTTTTGACACAAAGGCGTCGACACTGTCGCCTGAGATCGTACCGCCATCAACAACAGCGCGCCCACCCCAATGGGCGGTTTGTTCCATGACCAGAACGCGTGCGCCTGACGCAGCTGCGGTTTTCGCGGCTTGCAAGCCAGCGACACCGCCGCCGACAACGATCACATCGTAGAAGGCATAGAAATGTTCATAGGTCGAGCCATCTTTTTCCTTGGGCGCTTTGCCAAGGCCAGCAGATTGGCGGATGATGGGTTCATACACATGTTTCCAAAACGAGCGTGGATACATGAACATTTTATAGTAAAAGCCTGCCGGCAAGAACCGAGACAAGCGCGCATTGATTGCACCGATGTCAAATTCCAACGAGGGCCAGTGGTTTTGGCTGGTTGCTGTTAACCCATTGAACACTTCGGTGGTTGTCACCCGTTGGTTTGGCTCAAAAAACGCGCCTTCGCCCATATTGACAAGGCCGTTTGGTTCTTCTGCACCTGAAGCCACGACGCCGCGAGGACGGTGGTACTTGAAGGACCGACCGATCAGCATTTGATCATTGGCAAGCAAAGCAGAAGCAAGCGTGTCGCCTGCAAAGCCTGTCATACGCTTTCCATTGAATGTAAATTCAACCTGTTTAGATGTGTCAATCAGGCGTCCGCCTGTGGATAGTCGAGTGCTCATGTTACGAAACCTTTAGGCAGGAGGACATGACGGATGCCTTCGGCGAGGATATTTTTAGACAGAAAATGATCATGAGAAATCTCTCCATTTCCAACCGGGGCGTTTGGCGGAAATTTTTTCTTTGATCTCTTTTGGCGGTTCGGTGGTCTGCGCGCTATATGTGCCGAAGACCTCGAGCGTCATAGTGCAGCGCGCGGCCAAGAACCATTTGCCGCAGCCGTTCACATGGCGCCACCGTTCGAAATGCACACCCTTAGGGTTTTCGCGCATGAACAGGTAGTTTTCGAAATCGTCATCAGACGCGCCCGGGCCAAAGCGTTTCAGATGTGCTTCGCCACCTGCGTGAAGTTCTGTTTCATCTGCATGGATGCCACAGTAAGGACATTGTAAAATTAACATTCTTGATCTCCTTAGTGTGCTACGCCAGCGGCGACGCTTTCGTCGATGAATTTACCTTCACGGAAGCGCCACATGCTGAATTCTTCGGT
>RGAJ01000312.1 GCA_009920225.1 Paracoccaceae bacterium | reverse complement strand
TTTGACTTTTACGAATGACGGCCTGACCTTGTCGCTCTTGCGTCAGACCTTTGTCTTTAACAATCCAAGCTTTCCTTGAGGATCAACTTGTCCAACTCAAGTTCTGCTACACTCTTTTTGCGCCGATCATTCTTTTTTGCGGCGACGTCATCTCGCTGAGCTAAGACAGCCCCATACCACTATTAATATGAACTGCGATCTTACGTAGCAGCTTCAAAATATCTTAGTCCAAATAACGTTTCCGAGCCATAATTTCGATCTTCCGTCTCTATCAAATTAAGGCACAGGGTTTCGAGGCAATGATTTACCCGCGCTGCCACAGTCGGTTCAAACCTCGCGCTTTCAGGATTAAGATGATTACGAAGACAGAGCATGCAGACGGGCTATTAGTACATGGCAGACGGTCTTTAGACTGCATATTTTACATTAAATGATCTTGTGGGCTTAATTTACAATTTCTTAGAGTATATACATAAAGCTTTGGAAATAAGATAAAGCACCAAGGTCTTGGAACATTCACGCCATTCTTTTGCGCGCTGCCCCAAAATCAATGATTACTTTAAGGACGCAGGAAACCCCATTGGTTTTATTGATTTTCAGCGGATCAACACCGCGCGAAAATCATTCACATTGGTGCCTGTTGGACCCGTTTCAAACAAATCGCCCAGCGTCGAAAAAGCGGTCCAACTGTCGTTTTGCGACAGATATGATAGCGGGTCCGCCCCCTTGGCCCGCAAACGCGCGGCGGTTGTGCCATCAACAAACGCGCCTGCATTTGTTTCCGAACCATCAATCCCGTCTGTGTCAGCGGCCAAAGCGGTCACACCTTTCACCCCATCCAATGCAATGCCAAGCGATAATTGAAATTCGCTGTTCCGCCCCCCTTTGCCGCCACTACCGCGCAGTGTCACCGTGGTCTCGCCCCCCGACAACAATACGACAGGCGGGACAAAAGGATGCTCGGTCATTCGAATGGCGCAGGCCATCGCGGCGTGCATCTTTGCAATCTCGCGCGCTTCGCCTTCGATCGCGTCAGATAGAATAATGGCGCGCACCCCGTTCTTTTCGGCAAATGCTGCGGCCGCTTCCAGAGATTTTTGTGCAGATGCAATCACATGTACGATATTTCGTTTCAACTTTGGGTCATCGGGGGTTGGACAATCCTCGGGCGAAGTCGCCAAACTGTGCGCGACAGCGGGAGGCAACGCGATGTTATAGTTTTTGATCGCCGCGCAGGCATCGGCGCGCGTCGTGCGATCGGGCACGGTCGGGCCCGAGGCAACTTGGGCCGATGCATCGCCTGGCACATCAGACACGATCAAACTGACCACACGCGCGGGATGCGCTGCAATCGCCAACCGTCCGCCCTTGATCCCGCTGATTTGCTTGCGGATCATATTCATCACACCGATTGGCGCACCAGACGCCAATAGTGCGGTGTTCAGCGCCTGTTCGTCTTCTAATGTCAAACCATGCGCCGGACAGGGCAACAACGCCGATCCACCGCCCGTGATCAACGCAATCACCAGATCATCCGGCGTCAGCCCCACAACCGCATCAAAAAGCGCCTGTGTGGCAATCATCCCCGCCGCATCAGGCACAGGATGCGCTGCCTCGAGAACGCGAATATGTCGGCACTGTGCGCCATACCCGTATCGGGTTACGACGACACCTTCGACCGGATCGCCCCATGCATCTTCGAATGCGGCGGCCAATTGTGCGACCCCCTTGCCGGCACCGACGACAATCGTTCGGCCTTTGGGCTTTGGCGGCAGATGCCCTTTGAGCGCGATTTTTGGATCGGCTGCTGCAATCGCTGCATGAAACATCTGGGATAAAAAGTCTTGATCGGTCATCGGGCACCAAAGAAATGAAGCTTTTGTTCGACAATAGTCAAATCATTGTCTGGATCAATTGCAAGAAATTTGATTGAGTACCAGTGAGAATAAACACAGCAGGGTAGAAAATTATGAAAGCACTTATCACGTGGGGGGGCTGGGTCGGTCATGAACCTGATCTCGTTGCCGCACAATTCCAAGATATGTTGACCCAAAAGGGTGTCGCCGTCGATATGTTCGACACGCTTGAGTGTTTTGACGATGCAGACGCGTTGCAGACCTATGATCTAATCGTACCGGTCTGGACCATGAGCGAGTTGACAAAAGAACGCGCGATCAACGTGTCGAATGCAGTGTCCAAGGGCACAGGTTTGGCCGGATGCCATGGCGGGATGTGCGATGCCTTTCGCGCAAACGTCTTGTGGCAATTTATGACCGGCGCAAATTGGGTCGCGCATCCGGGTGGTGATGGCGTGTCCTATCGCGTGAACATCATCGACCGAGACCATGAATTGACCACAGGCATTGATGATTTCGATGTCTCAAGCGAACAGTATTATCTGCATGTCGATCCCGCAAATCACGTGTTGGCGACGACGCGCTTTCCAAGCGTTGATTGGTATCACACACCAAACGGCCCCGTTGATATGCCTGTTGCTTGGACGCGTCATTGGGGATTGGGTCGGGTCTATTACAATGCTTTGGGCCACAAACAAAACGTCATTGCGACGGGTCCTGCATATGACATGTTGGATCGGGGTTTGATGTGGGCGGCACGTGGCTATGCGGCTGCGGCAGATCGTCAAGATGCGTTAAAATCTTGGCAAACCGC
>RGAJ01000311.1 GCA_009920225.1 Paracoccaceae bacterium | reverse complement strand
CCACACATTGATGGTGACCATACGTGGTTCGGGAACGTTGACAGTCCCCAATTGGTTGATCGGTGTCTGCGACCCGTACGCCTCCACGACGATAGGATCAAGCATGCTTGAAGATGCGCGCCCTGTGCGCAACGATGCAAATTCTGTTTTTAACGAAGCCATCGCCCCGTCCATGCGGCGCTGAAGGTCGTCGGTATCCAACATAAAGTCATCTGACATGGTTATGCTCTTCTTATTGTTATTCTGATTTAAGACCATGTAACCCTATTCGGTTACAGTTGTATAGGTGCCTTTACCTGCTAAAATTCCCCGAAAACCGCCCGGTTCGTCCAGTGAAAACACGATCAAAGGCATTTTATTGTCGCGCATGAGCGCAATCGCTGACGCATCCATCACTTTTAGGTTTTTCTGCAAAACTTCCGTATAGGTGATTGAATCGTATCGTTTTGCGCTTGGATTTGTTTTCGGATCACTGTCGTAAATCCCATCGACTTGTTTGCCCATGAACACTGCATCACAGGCCATTTCGCTTGCGCGAAGGGCGGATGCTGTGTCGGTTGTAAAGTAAGGGTTACCCGTTCCAGCAGCAAAAATACATACACGTTTCTTTTCCAAATGCCGCACAGCGCGGCGACGAATATAGGGTTCACACACTTGATCCATGGGAATGGCGCTGATCACGCGTGTAAAGATCCCCAACCCCTCAAGGGCGCTTTGCATGCCCAAGGCGTTCATGACAGTGGCCAACATACCCATGTAATCGGCTGTGGTGCGTTCCATCCCTTGGGCAGACCCTTGCAAGCCGCGGAAAATGTTCCCGCCACCGATGACCATACAGATTTCCACGCCCATGTCGTGCACGGATTTCACCTCGCGTGCGATTCTTTCGACGGTTGGTGGATGCAATCCAAACCCTTGGTCCCCCATCAAAGCTTCACCTGATATTTTCAACATGACGCGTTTAAATGCTGTTTTGGGGGCGGATTGATCGGGCATTTGGCACTCCATGCACAAGACTTGAGATTTCTGGGCAAAATGTCGTAAAACGCGGTCAGATTCAATGCACCAATTCACCTTTTGTGGGAATAAGGTCATTTTTGCCGAAGAAACCAACAAGGTCAGCTATGATGCATGAAATTGAGCTTAGTGAAATTTTGTCGGCACCGCCTGACCTGCCCATACTGATTGCGGGGCCCACGGCGTCAGGTAAATCCGACCTTGCGCTGCGCATCGCGCAAGAAAGCGGAGGCGTTATCATCAACGCAGACGCGCTTCAAATCTATGAAAACTGGCGCGTACTGTCGGCCCGCCCGTCCCGTGAGGATGAACAGATCGCACCGCATGTCATGTACGGACATGTCGCCTGGGATGCCGAGTATTCCGTTGGCGAGTGGTTGCGCGAGGTGTCGCACCACCTGCAGGCTCCGCAGCGGCCGATCATCGTCGGGGGCACAGGACTATATTTCACCGCATTGACCCAAGGATTGGCCGAAATACCCCCAACACCGGCGCACATTCGGACACGCGCGGACCAAATACGACACAATGAGGGAATAGACGGATTGTTGCGCGCACTTGATGACGCGACGCGCACGGCGATTGATATACAAAATCCGATGCGTGTTCAGCGCGCGTGGGAAGTTTTGGAAACCACGGGTAAATCCATTTTGTGGTGGCAAGCCCAAACACCCGCACCAATGCTGGGGTTGGACAAATGTTTGCCGATCCTATTTTATGTAAGTAAAGACGTTTTAAATCAACGCATTGAAACGCGGTTTTTGCGCATGATTGACCTTGGCGCACTGGACGAGGCACGCGAAAATTTACCGCGGTGGGATCCCAAATGCCTATCCTCAAAAGCCATAGGCGCCCCCGAATTGATATCATATTTAAACGGTGAAGTTGATCTGGAAACGGCCCAAACTCTCGCAACAATTGCGACACGTCAATTTGCGAAACGACAACGCACTTGGTTCAATTCCAAAATGAAAATTTGGCGCCGCTATCAACCCTATTAATGCCGAGAAATAATTTAATTTTCCAAGATTCCCTGAAAAAATTCCAAAACGGCCTTGCAAATCAAGGGCAAGTCGCATTTGATTGTGAGGAATGTCGCAATTTGGCTATTGGATGCCGATTTGGGACGTTGACGCGCCATCAAATTTGGTGCGGAATAAGATCAGCGCTGACGCGAGGGTGCGACGAATTCGCGCGTCTCTGCCAATAAAAATAATGTGTCACAACAGGGAGACTATGATGACGCTAGAAACTTCGGGAAACATTCATCCAGCGGCAAAAATGTATGCCAAGGAACTCGCTGAGGGCAAACTAAGCCGCCGCGAATTTCTGACACGCACGACTGCGCTGGGCCTGTCCGCAACCGCAGCCTACGCGCTTGGCGGTTTGACGCAGCCAGTTGAAGCCGGCGGCCATGCTCAAATGGGTGGCACAATGCGCATTCAGCAAGAATTGCTTGCGTTGAAAGACCCACGCACATGGGACTGGACACAGATTTCAAACTTCTGCCGCGGCTGGCTTGAGTATTTGGTCGAATATAACCGTGATGGTACGTTCCGCCCGATGCTGCTTGAATCCTACTCCGCCAACGCAGACGCGACAGAGTACGTTTTGAACGTTCGCAAGGGCGTAAAATGGAACAATGGCGACGAC
>RGAJ01000032.1 GCA_009920225.1 Paracoccaceae bacterium | reverse complement strand
GTGCAACACCCTGCCCAAAGCCCGCGATCATGTGTTGGCAGATGCGGGTCACATGTTGCCCGTCACGCATGCGGATGCCTGTGCAAAACTGGCTGATGCGTTTTACAGCGGCCTCTAATCCGTCACCGATCCCACGTCACATCGCCCAAGAAAATATAGCCAGCCCCATAAATCGTTTTGATCAGGGTCGGGTTTTTCGGATCTTCTTTTAATTTGGTGCGCAGGCGCGAAATCCGGACATCCATCGCCCGATCAAAGCTTTCGCCCGCTGCGCCACCCAGGCTTTCTTGCATAAAGGCGCGGCTGATCAACCGCTTTGGGCTTTCTAGGAATAGGCGCAAAACCTCGCCTTCGGCATGGGAAAACGGGGTTTCGTCGCCTGTGTCATCCACCAGAACATAACGATCAAAATAGGCGGTCCACCCTTCAAAAACGGCCGTATTTCCGGGTGCGGTTGGCGCGCGATCCTTGCGCAGTCGGGCACGGATCCGCGCAACCACTTCGGCAGGATCAAAGGGTTTGATGATATAATCATCGGCCCCCAATTCCAAACCCGTTACCCGATCTTGGACCTGCGCGCGCCCCGAAATAATGATCACCGTCGCCCCTTGTTCCAAGGCCAAACGATGCACCAAACTTAGACCGTCGCGATCCGGCAAACCCAGATCCACCAAACACACGTCAGGTGTTGTTGTTTTCAACGATGCTTCAAATTCTGTGGCCCGCGCAAAGGCTTTGGTGCGAAACCCCGCCTCTTCCAAGGCGTCAGACAACATTGTTCTGATCGCTGGTTCATCATCCAAAATCGTAACCAAAGGTGCGTTCATCACTTAACCACCGTTTTGTAAAATACGCTGCAGCTCTGCCACATCAAAAGGTTTTGACAAAACAGGACCAATACGTTGCGCCATTTGGACCAATTCATGTGACGCAGGCAAAGATGTCATGAATATAGTCAATGGTTTGGTTTCGCCAAGTGACGCCACAAAGTCAACACCCGTTTCTTCGCCTTCTAATTGAAGATCACTCAGGATCATGGTGATTTCGGGCAAGCCGTCTACCAAGGCTTTGGCCTCGGGCGCTGAAACCGCTTCGACAACAGAATACCCCATGGCCGTCAACATCGGACGCATAGCATCGCGCAGCTCTGAGCGGTCTTCGATCAACAAAACCAAACCAGGCGTCATAGGCAAAACCGCAAGCCGCGCAGGAAACCGCAAGGTCACACGCGCACCGCCATAGCCGTTGCGCAAGCTAAGCTCGCCGCCCGACATCTTGGCAATATCATAGACCATAGTCAGACCAAGGCCCGTGCCCTTGTCACCTTTGGTGGTAAAAAACGGATCGAGCGCATGTTCCAACGCTTTTTTGGAAAAGCCGGGCCCGGTATCGGACACCATAAATTCGACCCAAGTGTCTTTGATCACCTTGGCCGATAATGTGATCCGCCCTGCATCACCACAGGCATCACGCGCGTTTAAAACAAGGTTCAAAAGCGCGTCATTGATCGCACCTTGATCCAAAAACCATTCCCGTTCATCTGTATGATCTTGGATCACCAGCTCAATATCGGCTGGCAAAGCAGATCGCCCAATCATTGCGAAAGATGCCAAAAGCCGGCCAACATGCGTGGCCTTTGGTGTCAGGGCGCGCGTTCCGGTCATATCCGCGATGGAATGCAGCATCGCACCACCACGGCTTTCCTCTGGCAAATCCAGTTTCATCAAACGGCTTTGTGCGCCCAAGATGATGGTCAAAAGATTAGAGAAATCATGCGCCAATCCGCTGGTCAGCTGCGCGGCCATTTCGCGTTTGCTTTGCTGTTGCAATACGGCGCGGGCTTGGGTTTCTTGGGTCACATCCATCGACAGGATATAGACCCCGTTGATCGCGTCATCTGGTCCGCTTCGGTCTGGGGTAAAGGCCACGCGAATACGCCGCGAACTCAGCGCGTCGTTGAATTCAAAGACGCTTTCGGTTCCTTCTAATGCAAGGGTCAGGTTATTTTCGATCTGTGCATAGGCCTGCGCGCCCAGCGCCTCCGAGATGTGGCGCCCAAGGATATTTGACGGCCGCTCCGGCATCACAGACGACAAGCGCCTGTTGGAATAGGTATAGCGCCGATCCAATCCGACATGGGCGATATGGGCTGGCATCATTTCGGTGGTCAGACGCGTGCGCGCCTCAATCTCGGTCAATTCGCGTTTGGCCTGTTCCAGCGCCGCGATGGTCGAGGCAAGCTGCCTGTTTTTACTGCCCAACTCTTGGGAATAGGCTGTTATTTGACCACTAAGCTCTTCTGAGCGCTCGCGCAGCATGTCTTCTTGGCGCTTGATTTGGGTGATGTCGGTATAGACCGTCACCCACCCACCTTGGGGCAATGGGGCGCCTTCGACGGAAATCACCTGTCCATTGGCACGGGTGCGTTCCATGTAATGGGGTTCAAAGTCTTTGGCGACCTGAACCCGTTCGCGGACAAAATCATCAACGTCGATGAGATCGCCATATTCACCCCGATTGGCCAAATGGCGGATCGTTTCCGCGAATGATGCGCCTTTTGTTGAAAATTCATCAGGCAGGTCAAACATTTCCTGAAACCGTCGGTTGCACACCACCAAACGCAGATCCTGATCATACAGGGTCAATGCCTGTTGGATCAGGTTCAAACCTGCATTTGTCATCGACTCGGTTGTGCGTCTGTCCATGGCTGCCCCCTGCGGTTTGACAGGTTATCCCAATGTTTGGGGGTGCGTGTCAAATGGCTTTGACCCCGCAGCCGGATTGCAGCGATATCGCATCAGCGCGCCGATCAAATCCCGTCAAGATAATGCGCGCCTGTCGGGCTTTCGATTTCGACGGCCCACAGATCGCTGTCGCGGGATCGTTGGCGGGCGATCCACGCATCCGCTTCGGTTTCTGTATCTGACAAAACCGCCGACCATTGCCGCGTATCGGTCATGATGTCGTAGACCTGTTCATAAAGCACCGCCCGTCCATCAAGGGTTGCGACCTTGATCACGATGGACCCTGCGGTGTCATCACCACGATACAAAACATAGGCGGGGATATTCGTCAGCGATAACCGTTTGATATAGGCTTTCACCCAAAATTCGCTGGCGAGACGGCTCATGCATTACCGTCTTTGAAATTCAGTCCCATTTCGGAATAGCGCTCTGCCTCGTCCAACCATTTTTCGCGCACTTTGATCTGGCAAAATAAATGCACCTTGCGACCCAAAAATTCCTCAAGCTCTTCGCGCGATGCTTTGGAGATGGCTTTAATGGTTTCACCCTTGTTGCCCAGAATGATCCCCTTGTGCCCATCGCGCGAGACATAGATCACCTGATCAATCCGCGCGCTGCCGTCTTTGCGTTCTTCCCAATTTTCGGTTTCGACCGTCAACTGATACGGCAATTCCTGATGCAAGCGCAGGGTCAGCTTTTCACGCGTCATTTCCGCTGCGATCATGCGCATCGGCAAATCGGCGATCTGATCTTCGGGGTAAAGCCACGGGCTGTCGGGCAATTCAGCGGCCAGCCACTGGCGCAAATCATCAACGCCATATCCACGCTCGGCCGAAATCATAAAGGTCTTTTCAAACGGGAATCCCGCATTCATTTTTTCGGTCAAGGCCAACAAGACATCGGATTTTCGATCAACAAGACGATGATATCGGCATCCGCGGCCCCGCCCCATGCGGCGGCGACCATCGCACGATCCAATCGACGACGCGGTTTGAACAAACCGGGCGTGTCGACAAACACGATTTGGCTGTCGCCTTCCATCGCGACACCGCGAATACGGGCGCGTGTGGTTTGAACTTTGTGGGTCACGATGGACACTTTGGCCCCAACCATACGGTTCAAAAGGGTCGATTTACCCGCGTTGGGTTCACCGATAAGGGCAACAAAGCCTGCTTTGGTCATGGGTTTTAGGTATCCAGTTTGCTAAGTAATTCTTTCGCGGCTGCCTGTTCTGCGATCCGTTTCGATCCTGCAGAGGCGCGGGCCGCCTCACCCGTCTTTAGCATAACCTGAATGTCAAAGACAGGGGCATGATCAGGGCCGCTGCGTGAAAGCACGCTATAGCTTGGCGGTGGCAACCCACGGGCTTGCGCCCATTCTTGCAACATTGTTTTGGCATCCCGCGCGTCGGTGTCGACCTGATGGATCCGATTGCCCCAAAGCCCCAAGATCACCGACTTTGCCGCCGCAAATCCGGCATCCAAATAGATCGCAGCGATCACCGCTTCCATTGCGTCGCCCAAAAGCGCATCTTTGCGGCGGCCGCCCGATTTCATTTCAGACCGGCCAAGTTTCAGAACCGCGCCAAGATCAATGTCGCGGGCGACATCGGCACAGGCCTCTTTGCGGACCAACGCATTGAAACGGGGGGCAAGTTGGCCTTCTTTTGCGCCTTCGTCACTGTCTAACAGCGCCTCGGCCATAACCAAGCCCAAGACGCGGTCGCCCAAGAATTCCAAACGCTGGTTGTCAGAACGCGTCGTGCTTGCGACAGACGGATGTGTGAGGGCTTCGATTAAAACGTCAAGCGACTGGAACCGATGGCCCAGCCGCTTTTCGAAATCTGCTATGTCTGCGGAACGTTTCACTTGATTGCCTTGAAATACCGATCTGACCGCCACTGCCAAAAGAATAACATGGATCGGCCAGCTGATGAAAACATGATGCGGTCCGCACGACCAATGATATCTTTGGCCGGCACAAAGCCAACGCCACCGCGCACTTGGGGCACACGGCTATCGCTTGAGTTATCGCGGTTATCCCCCATAAAGAAATAATGCCCATCCGGCACGGTGAACACGGCCGTATTGTCCGTGAAACTGTCACCAATATTCAAAACCGCATGCGAAACACCGCTCGGCAGTGTTTCGATTGCACGTGATTTTGAACATAGACCGCCATCGCCCACAGCTTGACCTTCACAGCGGGGACGATGCCCAAATGGACCTTGGGGTTCCATCACTTCGACGAACGGCTCGACAAGCTCTTGTTTGGCTTCGATGTCATTGATGAATAAAACGCCGTCTTTCATCTGGATCTTGTCGCCGGGCAGACCAATCAAGCGTTTGATGTAATCGCGCCCCGTGACCGGATGACGAAACACCACGACGTCGCCCGCCTTTGGCTCGCCACCCAGCAAGCGGCCCTCGCCACGTTGCAAAAAGCCACAGATGTCATTGGCGTCGATATTCAGGCCAACCGCAGGAATAATAACGCTCGGACAGGATGCGTAGGAATAGCCATAGGCCATTTTGTTCACGAACAGAAAGTCCCCGATCAACAGCGTGTCTTTCATCGACCCAGATGGGATCCAAAACGGTTGAAAGAACAATGTTCGGAACAGGCCCGCCAACAACAGCGCATAGACAACCGTCTTGATCGTTTCGAGTATGCCACCCTGTTTCTTCGCGCTATTTTCGGACATAAAAGACTCCTGTCAAAATATGGCTCCTAATTGAAGCGTCACAGGGACAGAGTCAACCCAGAGGTCGCGCTTCTATCACGACAAAAGCCTGCGCCCAAGGGTGATCATCCGTCAATGTCACATGAATAACGGCCTCATGCCCGTCGGGTGTCATGTCATCCAAGCGGGTTTTTGCCCAGCCCGTCACTGTCATCACGGGCTGGCCCGATTTCAGATTGCTCACAGCCATATCTTTCCACGATATCCCCATGCGCAAACCGGTCCCCAAAGCCTTGGAACAGGCCTCTTTCGCGGCCCAACGTTTGGCATAGGTGCCCGCCTCGTCCTTGCGGCGCGCGGCTTTGGCCTGTTCGCGTTCGGTAAACACCCGATTTCGGAAACGATCGCCGTGTCGATCCAGCACCGCTTGGATACGATCAATATTGGCCAGATCTGTTCCGATGCCCAAAATCACGTTGCGCGGGCCTCGTCCATCAAGCGACGCATTTCGCGGATCGCTGGGGTCAGCCCGTCAAAAATTGCCTGCGCAATCAAGAAATGCCCGATGTTGAGCTCTTTTACCTCTGGGATTGCGGCGATGGGCGCGACGGTGTCATAGGTCAGGCCGTGCCCTGCATGCACCTCTAGGCCCAAAGAATGCGCATAGGCCGCCATGTCACGGATCCGCGACAGCTCTGCATCGCGTTCGGCAAATTCACCCGCATAGTGGTAATCGCAATACGCACCCGTATGCAGTTCAACCACCTGCGCACCAATGCGATGCGACGCCGCAATCTGATCGCGGTCCGCCGCGATAAACATGGACAGACGACATCCCAAATCAACCAACGGCGCGATAAAGACCGCAAGCCTGTTTTCGTCGCCCGCAACATTAAGCCCGCCTTCGGTTGTGCGTTCTTCGCGACGTTCAGGAACGATGCACACTGCATGGGGTTTGTGACGCATGGCTATGGCCTGCATTTCTGATGTCGCCGCCATTTCGAAATTCAGCGGCACCGAAATCGCAGAGGTAATACGTTCGATATCGTCGTCGCGGATATGGCGACGGTCTTCGCGCAGATGCGCTGTGATGCCATCAGCACCCGCCGCTTCGGCCATGATCGCCGCTTGCGCGGGATCGGGATAGGCAGAACCACGGGCATTGCGCACCGTGGCCACGTGATCAATATTTACACCAAGGCGTTGATATTCCATGTTTTTCCCCAGCACATTTGCCGAACTATTCGGCGCGATGTTCAAACTTTTTTGACTTAATCGCCAAAAGCTTTGCCTTTAATATACCGCGTCTGCGCTTTTGATAAGCACGGATCAGGGGGACAGATACAATATAAAAAATTGTTGATACAATGATACCCGGTATGATGCCGCCGATCAGATATGGAAAAAACACTTCGTCATAAAAACGGATCAAGTTCGCCCAATCCGGTGTGCCGCCTGTAAAGAGATTTATAAAATTTGCCTTTAGGTCGTGACCCGCATCGACAAATTTTTGCACAAACGAAATTTTTTCCGCCGACGTGTGATCAAAATCATTGCCCAACAGGAAATGCCCCGTTTTCAATGATACGATCCCGATGGGCAAATAGGTCAGCGGATTGCCAAAAAACGTGGCCAACAGGGCGGCCAGAATGTTCCCGTTCATGACCCGCGCCAAAGCCGCCGCATGAATAAAATGAAGCCCATAAAACGGCGTGAAGGTGGTGTAGACACCGGCGAAAATGCCACGCGCAATGCGTTGCGGGGTATCAGGAAGGCGGTGTAAGCGGTGCTTTACGTAATAAAACGCACGACCCCAGCCCCCTTTGGGCCAGAAAAATCGCAGCAATACATCCAAAATAGGTCTTCTGTCGCGTCGTTTAAAGACCACACTGCCCTCTTTCTATGTCGTTGCGTCACTCCGACGACCGCCGCAAGCGGCGGATCGAGGCGACTTCGTTTTCTGCTTCTAACCGTGTCTCCACCTTGAGAAGGTGTTCGACATCGCTTAGGTCGACGGCCACATGAATTTTGTAAAAATCAGGTTTCCTATCAACAAAGGTCAGATCAGAGATATTCGCCCCCAACTCACCAATCAATGTGCACACCCGCCCCAGCACGCCCGCGTCATTGCTGATGGTCACCTCAAGGGTAACGGGGTAAATTGCGGCATGTTTACCTGCATGCCAGTGCAAATCAATCCAGAGTTCTGGTCGATCTTCGAAACGCAACAAACTGTCGCAGTTAATCGCATGTATAGCAACACCCTTACCCTTGGTCGCAATACCTACGATACGCTCGCCTGGCAAAGGTTCACAACAGGGTCTGCGATCAATCACTTGGTCAGGGCCAATGCCGATAACCGCGCGTTTTTGATCCACTTCTGCCTGTTGTTCCCCCACGATGTCAGGAAAGAGTATTTTGATAACGTCACGCGGCGCCAATTCCGCGCTGCCCAATTGGGCCAGTAATTCTTGGGATGAGTCAATCCGCAACTTCTTGGCTGCGGTGTCAAGCATCTTGTCGGTCATCTTTTTGTCGTAGTGATCAAAAGACGCGCGGAGCAATTCAGTCCCCATCACAATGTGACGACTGCGATCAGCGGCCCGCAATGCGCGGCGAATGGCTGTTTTGGCTTTGCCTGTGGCTGCCATTTCCAACCACGTCGCTTGGGGCACTTGGCCTTGGGCGGTGATAATGTCGACAGATTGTCCATTGCGCAAACGCGTCCACAGCGGTACGCGCAATCCATCAACTTTGGCGCCCACGCAGCCATTGCCGATGCGCGTGTGGATCGCATAGGCAAAATCAATCGGCGTGGCACCTTTGGGGAATTTGAGCACATCGCCCTTGGGCGAAAAGCAAAACACCTGATCGGCGTACATTTCCAGTTTCACCGCCTCAAGAAAGGCTTCGTGATCGGATTCTGCGTCGAATTGGTCGATCAGCTTGGTGATCCACTGGACCGGATCCACCGAAAAGCGGTTTTGTGAACGCACACCATCGCGATAAGACCAATGCGCCGCAACGCCAGATTCGGCCACTTCGTGCATTTCACGGGTGCGGATCTGCACCTCAACCCGTTTGCCATCACGTCCCGAAACGGTGGTATGGATCGACCGATATCCGTTGGTTTTGGGTTGGCTGATGTAATCTTTGAACCGCCCCGGCACCGCGCGCCAGCGTTGGTGGATCACACCCAAAATGCGGTAACAATCTGCCTCTGTTTCGCAGATGATGCGAAACCCGTAAACATCGGACAGGCGCGAAAAGGTCAGTTCCTTTTCCTGCATCTTGCGCCACGCCGAAAACGGTTTTTTCGCGCGGCCAAAGACATCGGCCTGTATATTCGCCTTGCCCAATTCAAGGTTCATGTCCCCTGTGATGCGTTCGATCACATCGCCAGATTCACGCTGAAGGTTCACGAACCGACGGATCAAGGATGCGCGCGCTTCGGGGTTCAGGACCTTGAATGACAGGTCTTCCAGCTCTTCTCGCATGGATTGCATCCCCATGCGGCCGGCCAATGGCGCAAAAATATCCATGGTTTCACGGGCTTTTTGCGCTTGTTTTTCGGGCTTCATCGATTTGATCGTCTTCATATTGTGAAGACGGTCTGCCAATTTCACCAAAATCACGCGGATGTCTTTGGCGATGGCTAGAAACAGTTTGCGGATGTTTTCCGCTTCTTTCGTTTCTGCAGACGACAGCTGCATATTCGTCAGCTTGGTCACCCCATCCACAAGATCGGCAATTTCGGGGCTGAAAAGATCGGCCACATCTTGTTTTGTTGATGCGGTGTCTTCAATCGTGTCGTGCAAAAGCGCGGTGATGATGGTTGCATCATCTAGGTTTTGTTCTGCCAAAATTTCGGCAACGGCGATTGGATGCGAAAAATAGGGCTCGCCCGATTTACGGAACTGCCCTTCGTGTTTTTTCTGCCCATAGTGATAGGCCGCGATGATCATCGCGCGGTTTGACTTGGGATTGTAAGAATGAACCAGATCAGCCAGGTCTTCTGCACTTCGCATTTACGAAACCTTGGCCTTTCTATCCTATTCTTGACCCTGCGCAGCCATCAATGCGCGCAACAGTTTCTCTTCGGACATATCGTCGTCCTCAGGCTTGTCTGCTTCGCCGCTCATCAACAGAGCCATTGAATCATCTTCTGGTTCGTCAACCTCGATTTGCGTTTGGTTTGATTCGATCAAACGTTCGCGCAATTCATCTGCGGATTGTGTTTCGTCTGCAATCTCGCGCAAAGCAACGACTGGGTTTTTGTCGTTGTCGCGGTCAACAGTCAACGCAGATCCTGCCGTAATTTCGCGTGCGCGATGCGCCGCCAGCATTACCAACTCAAAGCGGTTGGACACTTTATCTACGCAATCTTCTACTGTGACGCGGGCCATTCTACTCTCCTAGGTGATCGATCGATAGGAAGCCTGCCGTATACTTGCGTTATGTGCAAATGACAAGGGCCAATTACAAGATTTCAAGCGTCGCTTTGTCCATTTCGGGAAGCGCCTCAAACATCTGCCGAACGGTCTGTCCCGTTACAGGATGGCACCAATCTGGCGCAATATCCATCAAGGGGCCCAAAACGAATGCCCGATCTTGCATGCGGGGATGTGGAACAATCAGCCGATCGGGGGCTTTTTGCATCTGTTCGGCCAAAGGCAAATTTACCCATGACCTTTGCACCGCAACATCGGGAAACACCATAGTGCCGAAACTTATCAAATCGATATCGACGGTACGCTCGCCCCAACGTTTTTCACGCTTCCGCCCCATCTCTTTTTCGATGGAATGAAAGATTTCTAGAAGCGAATCACTTTCTCCTTTAAATAGAATCTCAATCGCCACATTCGCGAAATCAGGGCCAGAACCGGCAGGAAACGCAGGAGTTTTATAAAATCGACTAAGTGACCTTACGTAAAGGTTTTTCTCCTGAAATCGACGCAGTGTCTCAATTACCACATCTTTTGAAGGCAATCCTAACCACTTTTGGTTGCTACCAATCAAACACAGACAGCTTACATCCTTTGGGAGGGGCTTAGGTGACATATTTTCACAAACCTATACTTGCGATACCAAGATTTTTTGCGCATTTCTTGTAAGAATTGGCCGCAGTACCACTACTCACGCTAAAAAATTTTGCGGTCAAGTCATAGTTGAAAGGAAATTAGATGTTTTACAAAGACGAACGGCTCGCGCTGTTCATCGATGGGTCGAACCTGTATGCCGCAGCGAAATCGCTTGGTTTTGACATCGACTACAAGCTTCTTCGCACTGAATTCATGCGTCGTGGAAAGCTTCTACGCGCGTTTTACTACACGGCACTGCTCGACAACGAAGAATACTCCCCAATCCGTCCTTTGGTTGATTGGCTGAACTACAATGGCTTTACGATGGTGACCAAAACCGCCAAAGAATACACGGACAGCCAAGGTCGTCGCAAGGTCAAGGGGAATATGGACATCGAACTCACCGTGAATGCGATGGAACTGGCCCCTCACGTCGATCATATTGTTTTGTTCTCTGGTGATGGTGATTATAAACCATTGGTTGAAAGTTTACAGCGCCAAGGCGTGCGCGTTTCTGTTGTGTCCACAATCCGAACACAGCCCCCCATGATCTCGGATGAGCTTCGCAGACAGGCCGACAATTTTATCGAATTGGAAGGTTTGCGCGATGTTGTTGGACGTCCGCCAAAGGATGATGATGATATGTCAAATCCCTACGCGGCAGACGAATAAGCCCTTATCCAACTCACGGATCTAAAAGCGTGGCACCTTTATTTGGTGTCACGCTTTTTCTTTTGCGCCACGCGTGTGCCAACACTGGTCCTGATTGAAATCTTGCGCTAGGACAGTCATATCCCATCGCAAAGGGCGCTATGGCACAAGAAACGCAAATATGGA
>RGAJ01000310.1 GCA_009920225.1 Paracoccaceae bacterium | reverse complement strand
GTTTTGGAACACGACAACCCCTCTGATCATATCCGATTTGCCACGCGGTCAATTGCGACTGCACAAACACTCTAAGAGGTCATCATGCAAAAAATGGGAATTGGCATCATTGGATGCGGAAATATTTCAACAGCCTATCTTAAATTGGCCCCGTTGTTCAAAGCACTCGAAGTGCGCGCCGTCGCAGACATCAATGCAGACGCCGCAGCAGCGCAGGCCGCCGCATTCAACGTGCGTGCAGAAACGGTTGACGGCCTTCTGGCCGCGGATGACATCGATATGGTCGTGAACCTGACCATTCCTGCCGTGCATTATGAGGTAACCTGCAAAATCTTGAACGCAGGAAAACACGCCTATTCGGAAAAGCCGTTGGTTTTAACCTTGGACGAAGCAACATCGCTGCGTGCATTGGCAGACGCCAAAGGGCTGCGTGTTGGATCGGCGCCCGATACATTTTTGGGCGGCGCACATCAGCGCGCACGCCAAGCAATTGATGAAAACGGTATTGGCCGTATCATCGGTGGCACCTGTCATGTCATGAACCATGGGATGGAACATTGGCATCCAAACCCTGATTTCTTTTACCAACCAGGTGCAGGGCCCGTTTTGGATTTGGGACCGTATTACATCACGAACCTCGTGCAATTGATCGGACCTGTGAAATCCGTGGCCGCCATGACCGCCGCGACATTTTCCGAACGCACGATTGCAAATGGTCCGCGCCTTGGGGAAACGGTTTCGGTGAACACGCCCACAAACCTACATGCCTTGTTGGAATTCCAAAATGGCGCGATTGTCACATTGGGCGCAAGCTGGGACATCTGGGCGCACCGCCACAAAGAGATGGAGCTTTATGGCGAAACGGGGTCGCTCTATATTCCTGATCCAAACTTCTTTGGTGGCGATGTGCACCAAATCGCGCCTGATGGTGCCGATTCAGGATTGGATTTTGCCGATCACCCGTTCGGTGTCGAAAATATGCAAGATAGCCGCGGAATTGGGCGGGCGAATTACCGCTGCGCAGGTCTGGCCGATATGGCAACCGCGATCCAAGAGGGCCGCGAACATCGCTGCAACCTTGACCTTGCCGTCCACGTGGTCGAAGTCATGACCGCCATCCTAAAGGCGGGCGAAGCCCGTGCGTGGGTCAACATGACGACAACCTGTGCACGGCCTGATGCCCTAACCCCGAATGAGGCGCGTGCGCTTTTAGCATAAGACAAAAACATGACGATCCAAGACACACACCCCTTTTCAGACCACGACCTAAAAACCTTGTCACCCGAGGCCATTGTTGATGTAATGACCTTGGCCGAACAGGTGTCCATCCTATCGGGGGATGCGTTTTGGACCGTCAATCCAATTGATCGTTTGGGCATTGGCACGCTTCGGGTGACCGATGGTCCAAACGGCGCCCGCGGCAGCGATTTTATCGGCGGTGCCACCGCCGCCGCGTTTCCTGTGGGCATCGCGATTGGGGCCACATGGAACCCATCGCTTGCCTATGAAATCGGCAGCGCCATCGCAGATGAGGTGAAATCAAAGGGTGCGCATGTATCATTGGCCCCAACGGTCAACATCCATCGCAGCGTCACCAACGGCCGCAATTTCGAATGTTATTCCGAAGACCCCGAATTAACCGCCGCCTTGGCGGTGCAATACATCACGGGACTGCAAGACAAAGGCATATCCGCCACCATCAAACATTTCGCCGGCAACGAAAGCGAAATTGAACGCACCACGATGAGTTCGGAAATCGACGAACGGTCGCTGCGTGAAGTGTACCTGCGCCCATTCGAGGATGCCGTGAAAAAGGCGGGGACATGGGGGATCATGTCGTCTTACAACAAAATCAACGGCACCTATGCGGCAGAACACCATTGGTTGTTGACCGAAGTGCTGCGTGATCAATGGGGATATGACGGGATTGTCATGTCTGATTGGTTCGGATCACGCACCACCGCCCCCACCGTCAACGCCGGTCTTGATTTGGAAATGCCCGGCCCCACGCGCGACCGCGGCGACAAATTGATCGCAGCGGTCAAGGATGGGGCGGTCAGCGCCGAAACCGTCCGTACCCGCGCCATCAATATGGTCCGCCTAATGCAAAGGGTCGGATCGCTGTGGGATCACCGCGCATTGGCCGAGGTTGCCGATAACAAACCCGAACACCGTGCCCTGATCCGCCGTGCGGGTGCCGAGGGTGCGGTATTGTTGAAAAACGACGACGCCACCCTGCCCCTATCAAAAGACATCGGCAAAGTGGCCGTCATCGGCCCCAACGCCAAAGAGGCGCAAATTATGGGCGGCGGGTCGGCCATGTTGAACCCGCATTACCGCGTGTCGCCCCTTGACGCGCTGGTGGATCGCCTTGGCGCGGATCGGGTGATTTATGAACGCGGCTGCACCAATCATCGTTGGGAACCCATGCTAAGCACCGACACGATTGTCGAGTATTTTGACAACGTGTACTTGTCGGGTGATACGGTCTTTACCGAAACCGTGAACATCACGACCATGTTCTGGTTACCGCCCTTCGCGGGGGGCAAGGTCGATCCGACCAAGTTTTCCGCCCGTCTGCGCACCAAATACACAGCGACCGAAACGGGGCCGCATTTGCTGGGTCTGCATTCGGCGGGATATTCACGCGCCTTTATCAACGGGACGCTGGTCGTGGA
>RGAJ01000309.1 GCA_009920225.1 Paracoccaceae bacterium | reverse complement strand
TTTGCTAAAAAATCAGTTCTTAACACCGTTTGCTTGAGGGTAAAGCCGATTAAACGAAGCAACACGGGACCAATTTCATGAACATCCATGAATATCAAGCGAAGGCACTTCTTCGCAGCTATGGCGCCCCTGTGTCTGACGGACGCGTTGTCCTAAAGGCAGAGGACGCGAAGACCGCAGCAGGTGAATTAGACGGACCACTTTGGGTCGTCAAAGCACAAATTCACGCAGGTGGACGCGGCAAAGGCAAATTCAAAGAGGCCGATGCCGGCGAAAAAGGTGGTGTTCGTCTTACGAAATCCGTCGAAGAAGCCGCGACAGAAGCAAAAAAGATGTTGGGCCGCACCTTGGTCACCCATCAAACCGGTCCCGTTGGCAAGCAGGTCAACCGCATCTATATCGAAGCGGGTTCAGGCATTGAGCGCGAATTATATTTGGCCCTCTTGGTTGATCGCCAGTCATCACGCATTTCATTCGTATGTTCGACCGAAGGCGGCATGGACATCGAAGAAGTGGCGGCACACACGCCTGAAAAGATCCTATCGTTCCCTGTTGATCCTGCGACAGGCTACCAACAATACCACGGCCGCCGCATTGCGTTCGCGCTGGGCCTGACAGGCAAGCAAATCAAAGAATGCGTCAACTTGATGGGCATTTTGTACAAAGCTTTCGTCGAAAAAGACATGGAAATGCTGGAAATCAACCCGTTGATCGTTGCCGAGGGTGGCAGCCTGAAAGTGTTGGACGCCAAGGTTGGTTTTGACGGAAACGCGATCTATCGCCATTCCGATATCGCCGAATTGCGCGACACCACCGAAGAAGACCCCAAAGAGCTTGAAGCGTCGAAATACGACCTGAACTATATCGCGTTGGACGGTGAAATTGGCTGTATGGTCAATGGTGCGGGTCTGGCGATGGCGACGATGGACATCATCAAGCTTTATGGCGCAGAGCCTGCGAACTTTCTCGATGTGGGCGGCGGCGCAACCAAGGAAAAAGTGACCGAAGCGTTCAAGATCATCACATCCGATCCAAACGTAAAAGGCATTTTGGTCAACATTTTCGGCGGCATCATGCGCTGTGACGTCATCGCCGAAGGCGTTGTTGCAGCCGTGAAAGAAGTGGGCCTTAAGGTTCCGCTGGTCGTGCGTCTTGAAGGCACAAATGTCGAACAAGGCAAAGACATCATTAACAATTCTGGCCTAGACGTGATTGCCGCAGACAACCTGCGCGACGGTGCCGAAAAGATCGTGAAAGCGGTGAAGGGATAAGACCATGGCAGTTCTTGTAAACGAAAACACAAAAGTCATCTGCCAAGGTTTCACCGGATCCCAAGGCACGTTCCATTCCGAACAAGCCATCGCATACGGCACCAAGATGGTTGGCGGCGTGACCCCTGGCAAGGGTGGCATGGAACATCTGGGCTTGCCCGTGTTCAATTCGGTCCACGAAGCAAAACACGTCACCGAAGCAAACGCATCGGTCATCTATGTTCCGCCCCCCTTTGCGGCAGATTCAATCCTTGAGGCGATTGACGCGGAAATGGAATTGATCGTCTGTATCACCGAAGGCATTCCCGTTTTGGACATGATGAAAGTGAAACGCGCCTTGGAAGGATCAAGCAGCCGTTTGATCGGTCCTAACTGCCCAGGGATCATCACACCTGATGCCTGCAAAATCGGCATCATGCCCGGCCATATTCACCGTCGCGGATCCGTTGGCGTTGTGTCGCGTTCGGGGACCTTGACATACGAAGCGGTGAAACAAACCTCTGACGTGGGGTTGGGCCAATCCACCTGTGTGGGCATTGGCGGCGATCCGATCAAAGGCACCGAACATATCGACGTGTTGGAATGGTTCTTGGCCGATGACGAAACCGAAAGCATCATCATGATCGGCGAAATCGGCGGCTCCGCCGAAGAAGAAGCGGCGCAGTTCCTGAAAGACGAAGCAAAACGCGGTCGTTCGAAACCAGTTGCGGGCTTTATCGCGGGTCGCACCGCCCCTCCCGGTCGTCGTATGGGCCACGCGGGCGCGATTGTCGCCGGCGGCAAAGGCGGCGCAGAGGACAAAATCGAAGCGATGAAATCAGCTGGCATCGTCGTTGCAGAAAGCCCTGCAGGACTGGGCGAAGCTGTGTTGGCTGCGATTGGTAAATAAACACATCATTGACCCCGCCCGATTGTGGCGGGGTTAATCCCATTTTCAAACCCCGTGATAGGGACAGGCACAATGAACGATCATTCACCTAACGATCAATTCCACGCCTCAAGCTTTATGCAAGGTCATAATGCTGAGTATTTGGAACAGCTGTATGCGCAATATGCAAAAGACCCCAATGCGGTTGATGATGCATGGCGCGAATTTTTCCGTGCGCTTGGCGATGATGGCCAAAACGTCACGAAAGAAGCCGAAGGCGCAAGTTGGTCGCGCAGCGACTGGCCTCAGCAACCCGCCGATGACTGGACGCTTGCCCTCACAGGCGAATGGCCCATGGTCCCGGACGAGGCCAAAGGCGCAGGTAAAAAGATCAAAGAAAAAGCCGCCGCGATCGGGGTTGAAGTCTCGGACGAGACCGTCAAACGGGCCGTGTTGGACAGTATCCGCGCGTTGATGATCATCCGCGCGCACCGGATCCGCGGGCATTTGGTGGCCGATCTCGATCCGCTTGGGATGCGCGATCAGACACCACATCCTGA
>RGAJ01000308.1 GCA_009920225.1 Paracoccaceae bacterium | reverse complement strand
AATAATATGCGCGCTCATCCCGACATGGGCATCCGCAAAGGCCTTGAACACTGCAAAGTCATTTTGCATCAAATATTCGACGCTTTCATCGACATGTGACACCCCGTGGTGGGTGTCTTTGACAGCCAGACCATGACCCGGCATGTGTTTGATCACGGGCACCACACCGCCATGCAACAATCCGTCATAGGCTGCGCGACCCAAGTCGATCACCTCTTGCGGCGCGGTACCATAGCACCGGTTGCGCAAAAACGGATGGGTTTTTTCACGCGCGATATCAAGACAAGGCGCACAGTTTACGTCAATTCCCAAGCCACGCAATTCATGCGCGATCAAGGCAAAACGGGCAAAGAACACATCGCGCCCCTGTTCGCCCGCAGCTATCGCGTGATCCAAGGGTGGTGACCATTGGCGCACAATGGGCGGGATCAAACGTTGTACGCGACCGCCTTCTTGGTCAATCAGAATCGGAATGTTCCACCCGACTGATGCCCGTAGATCTTCGCATAATTTTCGCACCTGTTCGCCGGTTTCGATATTTCGGGCGAAAAGGATAAATCCCATCGGTTGGATATCTGCGAAAAACACAGTTTCCCAAGCCATAATTTCGGGTCCTGCAACCCCGAATATGACAGGGCTGGAAAACCGCGCGCTGGTCATCGCGCGACCACAGGAATACAGGCGGTTTTATTGGTCACCGCGGAACAGAACCGCCGCGCGTCTGACAAATCTTCAAACCCAGCAGCACGGAGGCGATAAAACACCCGCCCCCCGCTTGTTGCGCGTTCAATGACGCGCGCACGATCCGACAGTAACGGCGACAACACGCCAGACAACCGATCCCATTCGGCCTCTGCCACTGCATTGTCATCAAAGGCGCCAAATTGAACCAATGCCGTTCCTGCTGCAAGCGCATTGGCATCGATGGATTTGGCCTGCGCGGGCTCTGTGGCCGACACCATAGACGCGTTTTGCAGCACTGCCACATCTGGGCGAACGCGCGGGCGCAATGATGTCACCAAGGCAGAATTCGATGTGGTTGCGATGGGCTGCGTGTCATCCCCCAAGGCCATACGAAGCGCGGCCTCGATATTGCCTTGGACCACATTTTGCGTGGTCGGGGCCGGCGCGACTTCGCCCAAGGGCGCAATGCCCGCAATCAACGAATTCGCCACCGCATCAAGATCAAGCGTGTCGCCCGTTTCGGCCACAGGTTCAGCGGCCTGCTCAACCGCTTGTGAGGTTGGCATATCTTCGTCCAGCAATGTGATCGGCTCGGGGGCAAGTTGAACAGTATCGACAACATCTGACGGGGATGCGGCCGGTATCTTTGTCACGGCCAAATCCATATTTTCCGCTGTCTTGCCACCCGGATCATTGGGGGCCACGCGCATGGGTTCTGATCGCGCCTCGACCACAGGAATTTTGGTCACGTCGCGCGACACGATCTTGTAGGTCCAGTATCCCGCAGAAAGGATCAACGCAAAACTGACAGCTGCCCCTGCGATATGCGCAAATTTACCAATATTTTGTGTGCCTAAAACGCCCTGAGGCGTTTCTTCGTAATACTGCTGTGCCATTCTGCCCTCTGGGGTTGATCCCCATTTTCGTGCCCGTACCAGCAGAGTTGCCCTTATTGTTAGCGCATTTCGTCTACTGGTTTGACCCCTAGAATAGCAAGACCTGCAGAAATAACAACACTTACAGCACGTGCGAGCGCAATTTTGCTTTGTGATGTTGCAGGATCGTCCTCTTGAATAAAGCGCAAAGACGTCTCGTCATTGCCCTTGTTCCAAAGCCCGTGCAGGTCGCTGGCCAGTTCATAGAGGTAAAACGCAACCCGATGCGGTTCGTTTGTACGCGCCGCAATTTCCACCAAACGGGGCCATTCCGCGATTTTGCGCGCGACACCGATTTCCGCGTCATGGGACAATTTGGACAGATCTGCGGTCTGCAAAACTGCATCATCCACTGCAATTCCCGCCTCAGCTGCGCGACGTAACACACTGTTTACACGTGCAATTGCGTATTGAACGTAAAACACGGGGTTTTCGCGGCTTTGCTCTAACACCTTGTCAAAATCAAAATCAAGGTTTGCGTCATTCTTGCGGGTCAACATCACAAAGCGGGTCACGTCTGCGCCCACCTGTTCAACCACATCGCGCAGGGTCACAAAGGTGCCTGCGCGTTTTGACATTTTGAAGGGCTCACCGTTTTTGTAAAGCTTCACCAACTGTGTCAATTTGATATCAAGCGGCGTTTTTCCGTCGGACAATGCCGAAACCGCCGCCTTCATCCGTTTGACATAGCCGCCGTGATCGGCACCAAACACGTCGATCAACAAATCATAGCCGCGTTCGACCTTATCAAAATGATAGGCGATGTCAGGCGCGAAATAGGTCCAGCTGCCATCTGATTTCATGATCGGGCGGTCCACGTCATCGCCGTGCTCGGTGGATTTGAACAGCGTTTGTTCGCGTGGTTCCCAATCTTCTGGCGTTTTGCCTTTTGGCGGTTCCAACGTGCCGCGATAAATCAATCCTTTGCCGCGCAGGTTTTCAATCGCAGCTTCGATGCGACCTGTGCCATAAAGGGATTTTTCGGAAAAGAAATGATCCATCTTGACGCCAAGCATGGCCAAATCTTCGCGGATCAATTCCAACATCTGATCAGTCGCGAATTCACGCACCTCTTGCAGCC
>RGAJ01000307.1 GCA_009920225.1 Paracoccaceae bacterium | reverse complement strand
GTAAACGGGCACACCATGCAATCGCGCTTGGATGAAAACATCCATGTCTTGGGCGATGCGACATCGCAAGGTGATATGCCAAAATCAGGCTTTTCCGCAAACAGCCAAGCCAAAGTCGCAGCGATGGCCGTACGTGGCGCATTGACAGGTTCCAAAGTGTTCCCTGCAAAATTCTCGAACACCTGCTGGTCGTTGATCGACACAGATAACGGTGTGAAAGTTGGCGCAACATACGAGGCAACAGACGAAAAAATCGCCAAGGTCGACGGCTTTGTTTCACAAACAGGCGAAGACGCGGCATTGCGCAAAGCAACCTATGAAGAATCCATCGGTTGGTATGCGGGCATCACATCCGATATGTTCGGATAAAATCCAAATCACGGTTCTGGGCGGGTGCATGTATCCGCCCTTGGACACGGTAAGTATCAAAAACTGAGCCAAAATTGGCGAAGGTATAAAGGCGGTCCATCTTGGGGCCGTCTTTTTTCATATGTAATTCGGTTTTGCAGCCCTATCACCCAGCGTCAGGGATGAGATATCGCCGCAGGCGGTATCAATTTCTGCCGTTCATAAAAAGCGGCCAGAAATTCAATATCAACCAAATCTTTTTCCGCGTATCCCGTTTCTGTCGTGGCCCAAGGGACGGGAACAACGTTCACACGTTCAACGGGCGTATCATTGGGATTTAACCGTATCGCCATATCAGATCTCCTTTCCTGATACCCCAGTTTAAGGGAACAAAATTTTGTCGTGCAACAGCCCCTAACTATCTACCCCATAACCCAACCTAATGACCTGATCGCAATCCTTTGGTATCATCTACAAGTCGATGGAAAACCTGCATCCACGACACCCAAGCGCAGGTCACAAGAAAAATATGAATCTCGGTATTTCAACGAATTAGGACATCCCATCCCAAACCCTGTGTGATCGCAACGCCAACAGACCCAACATGTTTTCGGGTTCCGCCAAACCGTACGATGGCGTGCAAAAAAGTCAAATTGACATCAACACAATCGCGAATCAAACTCTGCTGCATGGGGTACATCGCGCCGGCACAACACCTTGCCCACCCCCGCGCTGGATACAAGAACATCGAAAAATTCCCCGCCGCAGGTGCATTCAAATGGTTGCAAATCGCGCCCTCGCGGCGCATATATCGTTGAAATTCATGCGGAGCAGACGATGACCCACTATCTCGACTTTGAAAAACCCTTGGCCGAAATCGAAGGCAAAGCCGAAGAATTGCGCGCAATGGCGCGGCAAAACAATGAAATGGACATCGAAGACGAAGCTGCCGCATTGGACAAAAAAGCCAAGCAGCTTTTGCAAGATCTGTACAAAAACCTGACCCCATGGCGCAAATGCCAAATCGCACGGCATCCTGATCGCCCGCATTGCATCGACTATATCAATGCGATGTTCACCGAATTCACGCCGCTTGCGGGGGATCGCAACTTTGCCGATGACCACGCAGTTATTGGGGGTCTGGCCCGTTTCGATGATCAGCCTGTGATCGTGATTGGGCACGAAAAAGGTCATGATACAAAAACACGGATCGAACGCAATTTCGGCATGGCGCGCCCCGAAGGATACCGCAAAGCCATTCGTTTGATGGAAATGGCCGATAAATTTGGCCTGCCTGTCATCACGCTTGTCGATACACCCGGCGCCTATCCCGGCAAGGGCGCAGAAGAGCGCGGCCAATCCGAAGCGATTGCACGTTCAACCGAGAAATGCCTGCAAATCGGCGTGCCATTGATCTCAGTCGTCATCGGCGAAGGCGGATCAGGCGGCGCTGTGGCGTTTGCCACGGCGAACCGTGTCGCGATGTTGGAACATTCCGTGTATTCGGTCATCAGCCCTGAAGGCTGTGCATCGATCCTGTGGAAGGACGCAGAAAAAATGCGCGAAGCTGCCGAAGCGCTGCGCCTGACTGCGCAAGATTTAAAGAAACTGGCCGTCTGCGATCATGTGATCGCTGAACCTATTGGGGGCGCCCATCGCGACCGCGAACACACCTTGGCATCTGTGCGAACTGTGATCGGTGAAATGCTGGCGGAACTCTCTGGTATGAACGCCAAGGCGTTGATCAACGACAGACGCAAAAAGTTTCTGGACATGGGAAGCAAGGGGTTGGCGGCCTAATCACGTCGCCAACATCTTTAACCCTTGGGTCACGTCCGAGCGGACAGCCAATCGCAAACCGGGTTCATCCCCTGATTTCAACGCGGCCAAAATCAGCTTGTGATTCATTGGCGGCTCTTTGCGCTGCATCCGACCATAAAGCTTGCGCATCGTTGGACCCAATTGCAACCAAACTGTTTCGGCCATGGCCAACATCGCGGGCGCTTGAGCCCGCAGATATAGCGTCCGGTGGAATTCCAAATTCGTGCGGATATAGGTGACGGCGTCATGTTCATCAATCGCCGCTGCAATCAACGCATTGATCCGCTGAAGCCGTTCAATCAACGCCATGTGCGCGCGCGGCAAGGCACGCGAGGCAAGCTCAACCTCGATCAACGCCCGCAAGGCTGCCAATTCTTCGATCCGTTCGTTTGATAGTTCGGGCGTGGCCACGCGCCCCGAAGGTGACATGGACAGCGCCCCTTCGGCCACCAAACGGCGTACCGCTTCGCGCGCAGGTGTCATCGACACGCCATATTCGGCTCCAATCCCCCGCAGGGTCATCGCGAAACCAGGGGTGATTTCACCATGCATAATACGGATC
>RGAJ01000306.1 GCA_009920225.1 Paracoccaceae bacterium | reverse complement strand
GCGGCAAATATTGATGCGATGTCGCGTGGGGTGCCGTTAACGGATGACATGCGCCGCCCTTGGTTGACCCGCATTGCGGATGAATTGTCCACAGCACAGACAGGTTTGGTTGTCAGCTGCTCTGCGCTTAAAATCGCATATCGCGATATTCTACGTGGGGCGGGGCCGGTGTTTTTTGTGCATCTCACTTTGAATTTCGACACCGCCGTTGCCCGTGTGGGGCAGCGACCCGATCACTATATGCCTGCATCCTTGGTCAAAAGCCAATTCTACACCCTGCAAAACCTTGGGGGTGCTGAGGATGGGATATCGATTGATGCAACGCTGCCACCTGACCAAATCGTTGATCAGGTGCTGCGCACAGTGTCATAGGACCTATGGCGCGATCCGCAGTTCTGGCAGTGTCACAGTGGTGGTTGTGCGCAGATCTAACGCGCTAAACCCGACGCTGATGGTATAATCGCCCCCCGCCACATGCCAATTGCGTTGAGCCACATCGAAATAGGCAAAGTCGCGCATCCCAAGCGTGCAAGTCGCGACATAGCTTTCCGATGCGGACACATGGCATTTGACAAAGCCTTGCAATTGCTTGGCCGGACGATCCACTGGTGCGTTAGTGTCGGTGATGTAAATCTGGACGACAGTTGTGCCATCACGATCTGCGGTGTTGGTCACGGGGACAGTTAGCTCAACCCGATCCCCCGTCACGGTGGCTTTTGCATGCCCCATATCAAATGTTGTATATCCAAGCCCGTGACCAAAGGCATACATGGGATCTATCCCCAGTTTGTCATAGTGGCGATACCCGATAAAGACGCCTTCTTCGTATCGGACTTTACCGTTTAGACCAGGATAGACTTCTGGATCTTGGCTGTGGGTTGGGTTGTCCGACCATGACATCGGAAATGATTGCGGCAAGCGTCCCGTGGGCTCGGTCTCGCCGAATAGAATATCTGCGATGGCATTGCCCGCTTCTTGGCCGGGATACCACGCTTGCAAGACTGCCGGCGCATAAGACAGCCACGGCATGACAACCGGCCCGCCTGTTTGCAAAACTACGACCGCGTTTGGATTGGCGGCCAAAACGGCACGCACCAAATCATCCTGACGACCGGGCAGGGATATATCCATTAAATCGCTGCCTTCGGTATCCCATTCACCGTTGCGCCCAACAAAGACCAATGCGACTTCCGCTTGGGCCGCAGCATGTGCCGCGGCAGCAATTTCAACATCCCCCAAGGGCCGTGAAATCCCATAGCGCAGGGCAGACAGGATTAGGTTGTCCGCAGGCTTTGATGCAAATTCTACTGTAATTTCATATTCTTGTCCCGCCACCATGTCATAAAGCCCTGTGATTTCATCACAGCCTTCTTCAAACATGGTGCGCCCTTTGGTCCAATTCGACCACGCATCAACGACCAAAGTTCCGTTGATATACGCCTTTGAAAAGCCCGCCGAATGCAGGCCCAAGGAATGCGGCCCCGTTTCCAACGCCACATATTTCGTACGCAAGCGAGCGGAAAATTTTGTTGGATCCACCTTGCCACCTGCAAAAGGGGGCATCCAGAATATATTCGTCGCCTGAATGCTCTCGGTGAAAACGGCGTCACCTGACAGGGTTGTATTGTCAAAATATTCAACTTCTGTCGCCGTTGTTAGATAGGGTTCCCAACGATGATTTGTGCAGCCCCGTTCATAAATGATGCGATCCGTCCCGAACCGATTGCTTAGGGCATCATATGGGGACACCCGATAATGCGGGTTCAACATGGCAGAGCCGCCGCCCATAATCTGCGCTTCTTTTGCGTTCGGTCCGATCACCGCAATCTTTCCGACATTGGACGAGAGGGGCAAGGTTGCGTTGTCGTTTTTCAACAAAACTGCCGCTTCGGCGCCCGCGCGACGGATCAGGGCGCGGTGTTCCGGGCGATCATTGGCGGTTTCGACAAAATCGCGATGATCCCACAGCGACCCAACACGCTGCATCAGGCGTACCATATTGATGGCGCGGGTGCGCAGTGTATCGCGCGTCACCTCGCCCGCAGCCACGGCGGCGATCAATTTTTCGCCGCGATCCCGTGTGGGACCCGGCATTTCAAGATCAAGCCCCGCATTCACCGTGGGCGCGGTTGTGCGTGATCCAAACCAATCCGACATGACGATCCCGTCATAGCCCCATTCGCCGCGCAGAACTTCGGTCAAAAGCCAGTGATTTTCTGCGGCATAGGTGCCATTGATTTTATTATAGGATGACATGATCCCCCATGTCCCTGCCTTTTTGACGGCATCTTCAAAGGGGCGCAGATAGATTTCGCGCAATGACCGTTCGTCAATTTCTGAACTGATGGTGGTGCGTTCAATTTCGCTTTCGTTCCCAGCAAAGTGTTTGATGGTGGCGGAAATACCCTTGTCCTGTAGCCCTTTGATATATCCCACGGTCAACGCGGCGGATAATTCGGGGTCTTCTGAATAACATTCAAAGTTGCGGCCATTTGTGACGCTGCGATGAATATTGACGGTGGGCGCAAGCGAGACATGGGCGTTTTTCGATTTCACTTCATCCGCGATGGCGCTGCCGATGTCATACGCCAGTTGCGGGTTCCAGGTGGCCCCGATTGCAATGCCAACTGGAAAGGCGGCGGCTGTGACACCGCCGATGAAATCGCTGCCACGCGCCCCGTTTGGTCCGTCTGTCACCCGCAGTGTCCCGATGCCCAAACGCGGTATCGGATTGACGGTCCAAAACCCATCCCCTGACAA
>RGAJ01000305.1 GCA_009920225.1 Paracoccaceae bacterium | reverse complement strand
AGCACTTTGTACCGATTACTTACCGAAGACGACACATCGGCCTTTTGTCACAAGGTCACTTTGGCGCTGTCAAAAGGATGGTCGCTTTATGGTGATCCGCAATATGCGTTTGACGCAACGACGGGCAAAATGCGATGCGCCCAAGCGGTGATCAAAGACGTTGCCGCCGACTATACCCCCGACATGAAATTAGGAGAGCAGTAATGGCCAAAACCAATCTTGGGCGTTTTTTCGAAGATTATACAGTCGGGCAAGTCATTGAACATGCCGTGCCACGCACAGTGTCGGGGGGGGAACGGGCGCTCTATCATGCGCTTTACCCTGCGCGTCATGCTGTATATTCGTCGGATCAATTCGCCCAAGAGTGTGGCCTGCCTGCGTCGCCCATCGATGATTTGGCGGCGTTCCACGTGGTTTTTGGCAAAACCGTTCCAGATGTGTCGCTGAATGCGGTGGCCAATCTGGGATATGCCGAAGGCCGTTGGATCACACCCGTCTATGCGGGTGATACCCTGCGGTCGGTGTCAGAAGTCATTGGTTTAAAACAAAATTCTAACGGAAAAACCGGTGTCGTCTATGTTCGCACCCGTGGGTTAAATCAGCGTGATGATGTTGTGATGGACTATGTGCGTTGGGTGATGGTGCGCAAAAATGATCTTGAGGCACCTGCACCTGAAACCGTTGTTCCCGAATTGAAACCCGTGCTCGATGTCACTGATCTGGTCATTCCGCAGGGGCTGGATTTCACCAACTACAATTTCACACTTGCGGGCGAACCGCACCGCTGGGGTGATTATGAGGTGGGCGAAAAGATCGACCATGTGGATGGGGTCACCATCGAAGAGGCCGAACATATGATCGCCACACGCCTTTGGCAAAACACGGCCAAGGTGCATTTCGATGCAACCTTCCGCCCCGATGGGCAGCGATTGATCTATGGCGGGCACGTCATATCCATGGCGCGCGCCTTGTCCTTCAACGGTCTGGCCAATGCGCAAATGATCGTTGGATTGAATGCGGGCGCCCATGCAAACCCGTGTTTCTCGGGCGATACTGTCAAGGCGTGGAGCGAAGTGTTGGACCGTGCAGAGACCTCGGCCCCCGGCGTTGGTGCGCTGCGCCTGCGCTTGGTCGCGACCAAGGGGTCACATCCCGATGTGTTGCGGGGCGAGGACGGCAAATATCATCCCGATGTCCTGCTTGATTTGGACTACTGGGCATTGGTTCCGCATTAATGTGTTCTATTGTATACCGAGAGGTTAAATTTTGTGATCACACAGATTACATTAGTGATCACAAAGTGTCACAATACCAAATAGTTACCGCTAACTTCGGTTTTTGGGGCTGTCTTTGTCTAAATTATTCGATAACAAAACCGTAGTTTTGATCAAGCGCGCTTGATCCAATAGGCTCGTGAAACGAAAGGCTGAGTTACATGGCAGACGTGAACCGGGGCAATCGTCCTCTTTCTCCTCATTTGACGATTTATCGTCCACAGTTGACTTCGATCTCATCAATTTTGGTCCGCATTACCGGAAACGCCTTGATCGTTGGTGCGTTTTTGGTGATTTGGTGGTTGTTGGCGGCGTCAACGTCCCCCGAATATTTCGCCATCGCTGATGGTTTGATCCGCAGCTGGTTTGGCAAGCTGATCATGTTGGGATCCATTTGGGCCTTGTGGTATCACACCTTGGGCGGCATTCGCCATTTGATTTGGGACAATGCCATCGGGTTGGACATTCCAACCGCCTATAAACTGGGCTGGACCGTTGTCATCGGGTCGTTTGTTTTGACTGTGATCACAGTCATCGTTTTGTAAGGGGCAACAGATGCGTTATTTAACAGACCGCAAACGCGCCACAGGCATGGGCAGCGCGAAATCAGGAACCGCACATTTTTGGGCGATGAAAGTCAGCTCGGTCGCGTTGTTGATCCTTGTTCCGCTGTTTGTCTTTACCTTCGGTGCAATCCTTGGCGCCCCATACGAAGAGGTGGTCGCCTATTATTCACGTCCGTTCCCCGCAATCGTGGCCGCATTGACCCTGATCGTTGGTTTGGAACATTTTCAATCTGGCGCGCAGGTGTTGATCGAAGACTACGTTCACGGCACTGCAGAAAAAATCACCATCATTTTGGTCAAATGTTTGGCCTATGGCATGATGGCAACGGGTTTGTTCGCTATTGCGAAAATGGCACTATAAGAGGCAAAGACAATGGCAGAATATCAATACGAAACGCATGAATATGACGTTGTTGTGGTCGGCGCTGGTGGTGCCGGCTTGCGTGCGACGTTGGGCATGGCTGAACAGGGATTGCGCACAGCCTGCGTGACCAAAGTGTTCCCGACACGGTCCCACACCGTCGCGGCCCAAGGCGGCATCGCGGCATCGTTGTCAAACATGGGGCCTGACCATTGGCAGTGGCACATGTATGACACTGTGAAAGGGTCCGACTGGTTGGGGGACACCGATGCGATGGAATACCTCGCCCGCGAAGCGCCCAAAGCGGTTTACGAATTGGAACATTACGGCGTGCCCTTCAGCCGCACAGAAGAGGGCAAGATTTATCAACGCCCCTTTGGTGGCCACACAACCGAATTCGGCGAAGGCCCCCCCGTACAACGGACCTGCGCAGCCGCAGACCGCACAGGCCACGCGATTTTGCACACGCTCTATGGTCAGTCTCTGAAAAACAATGCGGAATTCTATATCGAATATTTCGCCATTGATCTGATCATGTCTGATGACGGTCAATGTCAGGGGGTTGTGTGTTGGAAACTGGACGACGGC
>RGAJ01000304.1 GCA_009920225.1 Paracoccaceae bacterium | reverse complement strand
AATATATACCTGATTTATCTGTCACAAGTGACAGTGGCGGGATCAGATCTGCGCCAAGTCCGCGTGAGCGGATAAAGCCATCTTCGACGCGCGTGGACTGCGTTTGTGATGTGGCGCGATTTGCCCAAATCATTGTGGGTTGGGTGGGGGAGGTGGTGCGAAACCGAACAGGGCCGTAGGCGCCGAAGAATGTGCGAAAGTGATGGCGCTTCCAGAGGCGAATATGCTGTGCGTTCCATCCCAAGCGATCCTCATTATAGGCGCGGAGTTCTGCTTCGGTCTGATCTAGGATTGTTTCAATCTCGCAAAGTTGATCGGTATAGACGTCGTACCATTTGGGATATCGGATCATTGCACCCAAAAAAAGCTGAGCCGCTGTCAAGCGACGCTGCCGTCGTTGAACAGGAAAGGCGTCATGGGTCAAGCCCCATCCCGCGTAAAACGGATTTCCAAACACATGGGGGCGATGACCTGCAATGATCGCTTCGAACCCGACAGTTGATGACACGGTGTAAACCGCGATGGCGTTTTCCATCAGGTCCCAGATGGACGCATCGCCTGAATATAGGCTGATTTTGTCAGTCGTACAATGTGCGGCGGTGAAATAGCCCGCGCGTTTCCCTGCACGCGTTTCAGGGTGTGTTTTGATAATGATGCGCTGATTTGGATGATTTTCCTGCGCACAATAGAGCATTTCAGAAAAAAGCGCATCGTCACCTTTTGAGGCCAATACGGCGGCATCATCGCGGGTTTGATCGATGACCAACACATATCCCCCCCGCGTGTCGGGCATGTCTGTCCCGTGGGCAGAATATTTTGAAATTTTTGATGAACGCATGCGCGCCATTGCATCGCGCGCGCGCTGTAAATCACCGCCATGATCCAAAGGATCCTGTGTTAAAATCCGTTCAAGATCGCTGATTTTTGAGGCGTCAAAGTGATTGGCAGACCGATCAATCAACAGACCTTTGGGCGGCGTGGCCGATTGTCGTGCAGGAAACAGTGACCTGATAAATGCGTCTTCGACATAGATGAGCGATGCCTGTCGTTTCTGCGCGACAGTGATACCGCGATGGGCCCGTGGCGAGTTTCCCCAAACGGCGACACAGTCGTTGCTATTAGGCAGACCAAACCGTATGGGATGCCCCGATAATTCCATGATGCGCCGAATGCGGCGTTGCGTGAAAAAACCGCCCGTATAGGCATAGGTGCGCATGGGGGGCATGTCGTCTTGACCGAAGTCCCCCATGTTTCGACCTTAGTTTCCAGACAGGGCTTGGGTTGAATTGGCCAAGCCTTGCGCAGACCCAAGCGTTCCTGTAATTGCGCCAATCGTTTTATTCCATTGCGTGAACGGTGCTTCGGTGACGTAAACAGTATCCTGATCGCGAATGACGAAATCGCGGGCATTAAACACGCCATTGGGTTTCGTCAGGTCCAAGACATAGACCATGCGCTGCGCGCCTTTGAGGCCCGTGCGGCCCATAACTTGGTTTGCGATATCTGCGGGCTCATTTCGGAACACGAACACGCCTTTGGGATCCGCCGAAACGGATGACAACCCACCAACCAATGCCAAGGCTTCGATTGCAGAGATCGTTTGCGTTGGAAAGCTGACGCGGGCTTGGGACCCTGCAGCGCCCAAGACTGTAAAGGCGCGGGTATCGCTTTCGACCAAAATACGATCCCCGCCGCGCAGGGCGATATCCATTTCCGGGTGTTGGAAAAGATCTTGGAACCACACCTTTTCACGACGGTTTCCACGGATGACTGTGATTTGAGCCACTTCTGGTTCGATTGTGACGCCCAAGAATTCCTTCATCGACGTAAAGGGCGAATGTTTTTGGAACGCTGCATCATGTTCAAGTTGCAGCAAAACAAGGTGATAGGGAAATCCACCTTGGGTAATACGATAGGTCGTTAGGAAACGGTGAAGCCGGTGGATTGGCATCATCAACAGACCTTTGACATAAAGTTGGAATTCGCGGGCAACTGTGACGCTGCGATGCGGTTTGAAATTCGGATAGTTCCAATTCGCAAACATCACAAACCAATGGTAAAGCGCGCCGTAAAACACGTGATGTCGCGTGTCACCCCAATGTGATGGGGGCAGGGGAACTTCGAGATCGGAATGTTTCAGGGCATCTTGCATCTCTTGCAAGGTCATATCCATCAAACGCGAATGCCCGTTTGATCCATTGCGTTCGTATGTCACCCAATAGGGGCGCAAGTATCCTTCTTCGAATACATGAATTTTGATCCCGCGGGCTTTGGCAATTTCGATGGCTTGCGCGTGAATTGCGCGCGTGTCGCCATATAGCACCAAGTCGGTGACATGATGTTCTGTTAAAATACGTTCAAACGTTTCGGGCCAAGCGCTGTGGTCGTGCCGAAAGGCGATATAATCCGACATAGTGGACCAGAACGCTTGATCCCCGCGATTAAATCCTACCCTGATGCATCGTGCGCCGGCATGTCGAAGCATTTTTGCCAATTGTGCAAAGAACGGCCCATGCGGCCCCTGTAAAAACACAAAGCAGTGCTTATCGTTTCGCAGATTGTTCATTGCTTAAAAATGCTCCATAACACTAACTAACAGCTATCCTTAACGACACACTTGGGCAAAAATAGGGCCAAAGTTTTATAAAAATAGGGGAAAATTCTGAAATGTTTACCGGAATCGTGACCGACATTGGCGAAGTGATTGATCTGGAAATGCGTGGTGACATCAAAGCGCGGATTAAAACGGCGTATGATACTGACACGATTGACGAAGGGGCCTCGATCGCGTGTGACGG
>RGAJ01000303.1 GCA_009920225.1 Paracoccaceae bacterium | reverse complement strand
TATAACCCGCCCATCGCAATCAAAGCGGGGGAACCCGTTTTGTGGAAACATTAAACCAAGGGTAACCTTCGATGAAAACATTCTCTGCAACACCCGCAGACATCGAGAAAAAATGGATCCTGATCGACGCTGAAGGCGTTGTTCTGGGCCGTTTGGCGTCTATCGTCGCGATGCGTCTGCGTGGCAAGCACAAAGCTTCGTTCACTCCGCACATGGATTGTGGTGACAATGTCATCATTATCAATGCGGACAAAGTACAAATGACTGGCAACAAACGTCAGGAACATTTTTACTGGCACACTGGTCATCCAGGCGGCATCAAATCTCGCACAAAACAACAAATCTTGGACGGCGCACATCCTGAGCGCGTTGTGATCCAAGCGGTTAAGCGTATGTTGCCAGGTAACCGTCTAAGCCGTCAGATCATGACAAACCTACGTGTATACGCAGGCACAGAGCATGGTCATGAAGCACAACAACCAGAAGTTTTGGATGTAAAATCCATGAACTCTAAAAACACTCGGGTGGCGAAATAATGGCTGACGAAATCAAATCCCTGAGCGATCTAGAATCTGTCGCAGGCGAAGCCGCCGCAGTTGTAGAAGTTGCCGCACCTCGCGTCGCTGTACGTGACGCATTGGGTCGTTCCTATGCAACAGGCAAGCGTAAAGACGCAGTTGCCCGCGTATGGATCAAACCAGGTTCTGGCAAAGTAACCGTCAACGGCAAAGAGATGGGCGTTTATTTTGCGCGTCCCGTTCTGCAAATGATCCTACGTCAACCGTTCCAAATCGCAGGTGTCGAAGACCAATTCGACGTCATGGCGACTGTAACTGGTGGCGGTTTGTCTGGCCAAGCGGGTGCTGTAAAACACGGTATCTCAAAAGCCTTGCAACTGTACGATCCATCCTTGCGCGCCGCGTTGAAAGCCGCAGGCTTCCTAACACGCGACAGCCGCGTTGTTGAACGTAAGAAATACGGTAAGCCAAAAGCACGCCGTTCGTTCCAGTTCTCAAAGCGTTAATTCTCCGCTTTCACAAGAAAATTCAAAGGCTCGCGGCGACGCGGGCCTTTTTGTTTGGATCACTTGTTTGGAAACGCCGATGTGTTGATCAATGCCCTGTCCCAAAAGCTTTGAGGGGCATTGCGTAAGGCGCGCAGTATGATCCACACAAGCCCAAGGGAAAAGAGCCCCCGTGCGAACAGGATCACAAACAGGCTCGGCCCAAGCAACATCATGACAGTTGTGTCTTCAAAGACTGAATGAAACAGATTGATCAGGATGAGCGCGCTGATCGCGTCTTTGGGGCCGACTTTTCCTTGGGACACGTCTTTAATCATTAATCCCCCCCCGAACCCAAGGCCAAGGGTCAGGCCCACGATCACAATCGTTGACGCGTCATCACCCATGCCCAAACGGGTCAAGACCGGTCGCATCATGGCACGCATCACGCGTTCCACCCCGATCACCCGTAGCCCTTCCAAAAAGAACAACAGCACAACAATGACACAGAACACAAAGACAAGGCCTTTGATCTGATCCAAGGCCCAGGTCACAAGATCGGCGTTTTCGGTAAATTGCGGCAGGTTCATCAGGGCCGCACCCTGCAAGGCGCCTGTCGCTTGAAACACAACATGCAGCAAAATGCCAAAGAGCACCGCAGCCGCAAGCCGCAGAACAATGACAGCCGTTGCTTTTATGCCTGCTTGCCGCGAAATTGCGGCCTCGACCGGTAATCCATGGGTAAACAGCATAAAAGACGCCATGATGCTGGCTTGTCCAATGCTCAGCCCCCCCTCGATCGGGGTGGCCGCCAACACCATCAATCCCGCATATGGATTGGTCAGCGCGGTGGTGGTCAGAACAATTGCCACGTCTTCGGGCAAGCCCATCAAGGTAACAACTGGCGCTGCAAGTTTGGTCAACACATCAACCGCACCTGCCATTTGTGCCAGTTTCACAACGATCAATGTCGGGATCATCACCCGAAACAGTGCAACAGACACCGTAACAATATCGCGCAGTACCGATTTCACCCGATCCATTCTGTTCCCCGTGTTTTTCATAGTGTTACAATGTTTATCCTGAACAAAGCAATCATCGCTTTAGGGTTTTCCTTTGTCGAAATTCGCGGTATTGCCAAGCAAACATTGAATTAACAAAGCGGGTCGATCATGGCACTGGAAAAAAACTTTAACGCGGATGAGGCCGAAGGCCGCATTTATGCCAAATGGGAATCCTCGGGCGCGTTTCGTGCGGGCGCGAATGCGTCGAAATCCGAAACCTTTACCATCATGATCCCCCCTCCAAATGTGACCGGTGTGCTGCACATGGGGCACGCGTTTAACAACACACTCCAAGATATCTTGATCCGCTGGCACCGGATGCGAGGGTTTGATACCTTGTGGCAACCCGGAACGGACCACGCAGGTATCGCGACGCAAATGGTCGTGGAACGCGAATTGGCCAAGGCCCAACAACCCAGTCGCGCCGACATGGGGCGTCAGGCGTTTTTGGCCAAAGTCTGGGAATGGAAAAAGCAATCCGGCGGCACCATCATTCAACAATTGAAACGTCTTGGTGCGTCCTGTGATTGGGATCGAACAGCCTTTACCATGTCAGGGGCGCCGAATTCTCCAGACGACGAGGGCGGAAATTTCCATGATGCGGTGATCAAGGTCTTTGTTGAAATGTATAACAAAGGTCTGATCTATCGTGGCAAGCGCTTGGTCAATTGGGATCCGCATTTCGAAACGGCGATTTCGGATCTTGAGGTCGAAAATATCGAAGTTGCGGGCCATATGTGGCATTTCAAATA
>RGAJ01000302.1 GCA_009920225.1 Paracoccaceae bacterium | reverse complement strand
ACCCTGATTTGCGCTCAACGCTGACAATATCGGCAAGCGGTACATAGATCCCACTTGGCGCACGCAGCTGCATCCGTTCAAGGAAATCGTATGTCAGCTCTTCTTCTGGCAGCTCAATGCGAATGGCTGCACTGCGTGTTCCCATTGGGAATGTTGCGGCCTCGACCCCATTCAAACGGTTGCGCAGCACAGAGCCCAATCCATCGATGGTAAAACCAAGCGCTTGGCCTTGGGGCGTCAATTCTAAAACGAGCTCTTCTTTGTCATAAGACAGGTCATCCTCGACCGCTGAAACAACGGGGAACCGCGCAAGCGCAGTTTTCAAATCTTCCGCAGCAGCTTTAAGCGTTTCCGCATCTGCACCAAAGAATTGCACATCCAACGCATCGCCACCCGGCCCCGACCGCCATCCGCGGAAGGAAACGGTTTCCAACAAGGGATGATTGCGCACGGCATCTTGTAATTCACCGACAAAGGCAAAACTGGAATAGGGGCGGAAATCGGGTTCTATGATTTCAATCGAGATGCTTCCCAACAGATCGGCAGATTTGCTTTCGGTTCCGGGCAGCGATCTGCCCGCATTGCCACCGACTTCGATCAGCACATATTCGACTGGGTTGCGGCCATATCGTTCCTCGTATGATTTTGCGACCTCTTCGACGGCACGCTGCATTTCGCGGCTCATTTCAATGGTGTCTTCACGCGTCGCAGAATTGAGCATCGCGAAATTGCCCGTCACCGATGACAATTCAGGCGCCGAGAAAAAGCGCCAGTTCACCTTGCCCGACACGACAAGCGTAATTTGCGATGCCAAGAGAACCAAAGCCCCGGCAATCATGACATAGCGTGTTCGCACCACGAACATCATAAAGCGGCGGAACACAGTGTCGCGCACCCATTCAAAGCCCATGTTCACATATTGGCTTGGGCGGTCATACCAACGGATTTTGTCATCAGATGACAGCGAATGTGCCATGTGATTTGGCAGGATCAAAAAACACTCGACCAATGACGCCAACAGAACGACAATCACGGTGAACGGAATGTCGGCGATCAAATCGCCAAACCGCCCACTGATTGATGTCAGACCAAAGAACGCAATAACGGTTGTAATCGTTGCCGCCAGAACAGGCATCGCCATTCGCAGAGCCGCCGTTTCCGCCGCCTCGACAGGGGGCAAACCACGTCGCGCCCTTTGATCGGCGTGTTCACCGACCACAATCGCATCGTCCACCACAATGCCAAGCGTGATGATCAGGGCAAAAAGGGAAATCATGTTAAACGTGATGCCTGCGACATACATAATCGCAATTGCCGTCATCATCGCGGTTGGAATACCCGCCGCGACCCAAAACGCGGTGCGGGCATTCAGGAACAAGAACAACAGCCCCAGAACCAAAACCAACCCCGATAGGCCGTTTTCAATCAGAATGTTCAGACGGCCAGAAATATATTCTGCACGGGTTCGGATTAATTCGACGGTTGTCCCTTCGGGAAGGGTTGCCTGCAGCTTTTGCGCAACCCCTTCGACTTGGTGTTGAATGTCGATTGCGTCGCCCTTTTGCGACCGATCCACACGCACCGCAACCGCAGGGTTTTCACCGACAAAATACGCGCGTTCACGGTCAACGCCTTCTGCAAAGACTTGGGCGACATCGCCAATGGTCAACGTGGATCCATCCGCGTTTGATCCCAATACGATGGATTGGATTTGTTCGACGCTGCGCTTTTCTACGCCCGTGCGCACACGGGTGTTGGCGCCGCTGACATCGCCTGCGGGATCGGCGTTCACCTCTTCGGCGATGGCGGCCGCAATCTGGCGCATCGATGTATCGTATTTGATTAGGTTTGCAGTAGGAACTTCGATAATCACTTCGGGCGCAGCAACCCCTTGGATCGCGGTGCGCGTCACCCCATCATTAAAGAGCCGCAGAACAAATTCGTCTGCAAATTGCCCAAGCTGCTCGATTTCGACGGGGCCCGAGATGATCACATCTGTGACGCGATCGCTCCAAGACGAGCGTGTGATTGTTGGATCTTCTGCGTCTTCTGGAAGGTTGTTGACGGAATCAAGCGCGGTCTCAACATCGGCCTTTGCCCGCGACATGTCCCAATCAGGTTCAAATTCCAACGCGATGCGCGCGCTGCCTTCGCGTGATGTGCTGGTGGCACCTGTCACACCTTCGATGGCCAAAAGTGTGGGTTCAACCAGTTGCACGATCGCATCATCAACGTCTTCTGCGCCAGCACCTTTCCAAATGATTGAGATCGAGATGTTGTCGACAATCACATCGGGGAAAAACTGGGCCCGCATCCGTGGGACTGCCAAAAGGCCTGCGACCAACAAAATGACCAATAACAGGTTCGCCGCCGTTTTATGGCGCGTAAAATACGATAACAGTCCGCCAGCCGATTTTGGTATGTCTCGTACCATGTTTGATCTCACATTCTGCTTTCTAAGCGTTCAACAACTTGTGCAGGGACTTTTTCTTGTTTCAATTGGCCTAAAATTCGCGTCTTTGCTGCGTCGGGGATAAATCCATTCCCTTCGACATAGGCGATCAGCTTAGCGCGACGTTCTTCTGTCAGCTCAACCGTTTCAGGTTCTGCAGGTGCACCATCACGATCCGCGGCACGCAGCGGCTTGACCTTGATCCCTGCGCCCAACAGCGGGGTTTGCTGTGCGACAACTTCGCGCCCAACCAAATCGCGTGATCGAACGATCACATCATTGCCTTGGCGTCGCAACAAGGTGACGTCGATTTTCTCTAACCGATCTTCTTGATCGATGACCAAGACCGAATTGGCCGCGTCAAGCGC
>RGAJ01000301.1 GCA_009920225.1 Paracoccaceae bacterium | reverse complement strand
GGAGGGCAAACGTATTGCCCCCGCTTGATTTATCGTAGCCGCCTGCGATAGTACGAGACATGCAGATTTACCTACCCATCGCCGAAGTTTCCGTGAACATGTTCCTAGTCCTTGGACTGGGCGGCATTGTTGGCGTGTTGTCGGGGATGTTTGGTGTCGGTGGCGGGTTCTTGTTGACCCCGCTTTTGTTCTTTGTGGGGATCCCGCCTGCGGTCGCGGTTGCCACGCAATCCACGCAAATTGTGGCATCCTCAATTTCGGGTGTTCTGGCGCATCTTCAACGCAAAACCGTTGATTTAAAACTGGGCAGCGTTCTGGTCGTTGGCGGTATCTTTGGCGCGGGGTTGGGCGTGTTGTTGTTCAACTATCTCAAATCGCTGGGCCAAGTCGATTTGATGGTGCGCCTGTGTTATGTCGTGTTTTTGGGTGTGATCGGCGGCTTGATGTTTTTCGAAAGCCTGCGCGCACTGCGACGCGCCAAGGGCGGGCAGCGGCCACCGCAAAAAATCCGTCGTCGTGATTGGGTCCATACCATGCCCGTCAAGGCGCGGTTTCGCACGTCGGGTCTTTATATCTCGGTCTTTCCGCCGTTGGTGATTGGTGTGTTTGTTGGCATACTTTCGGCCATCATGGGTGTAGGCGGCGGGTTTATCATGATCCCCGCGATGATCTATATCCTGCACATGCCCACCAAAGTTGTTGTTGGAACATCGCTCTATCAAATCATATTCGTAACCGCATTCACGACCGTGTTGCACGCGGTCTCAAGCCAGACGGTGGATATCGTTTTGGCGGTGTTATTGCTGCTCGGTGCTGTGATCGGTGCGCAATTTGGGACACAAATCGGAGCCAAGCTCAAGGCCGAACAACTGCGCATTTTGTTAGCCTCAATGGTGTTGTTAGTGTGTTTCAAGATTGCGCTTGATCTGTTGATTGAACCCTCTGAGATCTATAACATCACCCGCCTCAAGGTGATTTCATGATCCGCTGGTTGTGCCTTTGGTTTATCGCGTTGACGACCACAGCGGCGGCCGAGGAAATCGTGCTGGGCATGGACAATGATACCATCGCGATCACAACATCCTTTGACGGGTCAAGCATCCTTATTTTCGGGGCCGTCAAACGCGAAGCGCCGATGAAAGAAACGCCGCTTGAGGTGATCGTCGCCGTTGCAGGCCCCAAAGAACAAGTCGAAGTGCGTCGCATGTCCCGCACCTTTGGCGTCTGGGCCAATACGGACCGCATCCAAGTTGATGCCGCGCCCAGCTTTTACGCGGTGGCCACGTCGAATGATTGGGACAAGGTGATCACCGAAACCGAAGACTTGCGTCATCGCATTTCGATCCCAAAGGCGATCCGCGCCGTTGATACCAAAGTCACAGATGTTGAAAACTTTAACGACGCATTGATCCGCATTCGTCAAAACGAACAGGTCTATTCGATCAATGATGGCGGCGTGCTGTTAGAAGATCAAACGCTGTTCCAAACGCGTGTTTTTCTGCCCGCAAAGCTGACAGAAGGGGATTACCAAACGCGCATCTTTTTGACGCGGGATGGGTTGGTGGTATCACAATACGAAACCACCATTGGCGTTTACAAAGCAGGGCTTGAGGAATTTTTGTATTCCATGGCCCATGAACAACCGTTCCTCTATGCGATCATGTCGCTGATCATTGCAGTGGCTGCAGGATGGGGCGCGTCCGCATTTTTCCGGATGGTCCGCGCCTCATAAGGAATTAGCGCGGTGCCATGCGGATGGCGCCATCCAAGCGGATGGTTTCACCGTTCAACATATCATTATCGACGATGTGGCAAACCAGTTTTGCATATTCCGCAGGTGCGCCCAAACGCGATGGAAAGGGAACCTGTTGACCAAGGGATGCCTGAACCTCTTGTGGCAGCGATTCCAGCAAAGGCGTCAGAAACAAACCGGGCGCGATCGAGACAACGCGAATGCCCAGTTGCGACAGATCACGCGCCATTGGCAGCGTCATACCAACAATGCCACCTTTGGATGCGGCATAGGCCACTTGGCCGACTTGGCCTTCGTAGGCGGCCACAGATGCCGTATTCACAATCACGCCACGGGCGCCGTCACTGTTGATAGGGTCATTTTTGGACATCCACAATGCGGCTTGGGATGCCACGTTAAACGAACCGATCAGGTTCACACCGATTGTTTTGGCAAACATGTCGGGCGAATGCGCTTCGCCGCGTGATACGGTTTTCGCAGCAGGCCCAATCCCTGCACAGTTGATTGCAATATGCAGACCAGCGGTTTGCGCAACGGCGGCCACAGCGGTTGCAACATCGGCCGCGTTTGACACATCAACCTTGGCAAAACTTGCGCCAATGTCGTTGGCATAAGATGTTCCAAGGTCTTCGTTCATGTCAAAGATCGTGACCTGAGCCCCTTTGTCGCGCAGCGCTTTCGCGGTTGCAGCACCTAAACCTGACGCGCCGCCTGTGACGATGGCGACGGTGTTGGATGTGATGTCCATTCTGTGTCCTCCTGAATTTCATGTTCTTGTCGCGCGTGGGGGCGTGGCCGTCAATTGATATAAATACTTACCTCACGTTGGTGCCGACGCTTGATTTTTCTTGGGCATTTGAACAAGGTTGATCAAAGGAGACCCCAATGCCCCGTACGCCACCGCGCCCACGTTCAGATTTTTTTGATTTTCAAACCTGTCCTACCCGATGGATGGACAATGATGCCTATGGGCATATGAATAATGTGATCCATTATTCCCTGATTGATACGGCGGTGACGAATTGGCAACGCGATCGCGGGTTCTTTGATCTGGCCGAGGTCAAATT
>RGAJ01000031.1 GCA_009920225.1 Paracoccaceae bacterium | reverse complement strand
TCGAATTTCCGCCTATAAATTAATCAAATTATGTCTCGGCCGTCTCATTACCGCCTATTTTCGCAGCAAACGCTTTGATTTCCGCCTCATTTCGCTATGCACAGCATCAACTTTCGACATGAGGATGAAAATATGAACGGAGCTGATACAGCATGGATCATCGTCGCAACGGCCCTAGTGCTGTTTATGACGTTGCCTGGACTTGCGCTTTTCTACGGTGGCTTGGTACGCGCGCGCAACGTGCTAAGTGTGTTTATGCAATGTTACGCGATTGCCTGTTTAATGAGCATTCTGTGGCTTGCCTTTGGATACTCAATCGCGTTCGGCCCAGGTGAAAGCGGGCTTTGGGGCGGTTTGGACAAAGCGTTTTTAATGGGCTTTGACGCGGACAGCCTTTATGGCACATTGCCCGAAGTTCTGTTCTTTGCCTTTCAAATGACATTCGCGATTATCACACCTGCCCTCATCGTGGGCGCGTATGTGGAACGCGTTGGCTTTGGCTTTGTTCTGGTTTTCTCAGGTCTGTGGATGCTGTTGTGCTATGCACCCGTCGTACATTGGATTTGGGGAGGCGGCATGTTGGCCGACGGCGGTATTTTTGGCGACACAGGGACGCGTGACTTTGCGGGTGGCATTGTGGTTCACGAAACCGCAGGCATCGCCGCATTGATGATTGCGATCTTCTTGGGCCCACGCAAAAACCGCACAACACCCCCGCACAATCCCGGCTATGTGATGATCGGTGCCGCCATGTTGTGGGTGGGCTGGTTCGGCTTTAATGGCGGATCACAGCTTGCAGCCGATGGCGGCGCTGCGATGGCATTGACGGTCACGCATATCTCGGCTGCGACCGCATCTCTGACATGGGCGCTGTGGGAAAAAATCAAATACGGCAAAGCGTCATTGGTTGGTATCGTCACAGGCACAATCGCGGGTCTGGCCTCAATCACCCCTGCTTCAGGCTTTGTTGGCCCGATCGAGGCACTCATCATCGGGGCAGTCGCGGGCATCATGTGCCAAGAGGTGGTCAATTTTGTGCGCAACAAGCTAAAGATCGACGATACATTGGATGTCTTTGCGGTGCACGGCGTCGGTGGCATCTTTGGCACGATCATGATCGCGGTCTTTGGCGCGGGCACATGGGCGGCACAATTGGGGGCCTTGGCCATCGTGGGGCTATTCACAATCGTCGTGACCTTTATCCTAATCAAAGTGGTTTCTCTCATCACACCTCTGCGCGTTGATGCGGAAACAGAAACCAACGGCTTGGATCTGAGCGTTCACGGCGAACGCGCCTATGAAATGAACAGTTGATCACAAAGGTCTGTATAGAGACAAAGCCCCGCATCAAGCGGGGCTTTTTTCATGCTCCGATCCTACCCGATCCGTCTACGATATTTCACTTTTGCAAAAATACTCACTAAAAAACGCGCGGGCCGAAGGCGCGCGCGTTTGTCGGATCGCGCAAGCGATCCGAAACCATGAATGCGATCACCCTGTGGCTTTTTCTTCCAACATCATCCATTCGTCTTCGGCCGCGGCCAAGGCCGTTTGACGTTCAACCAAGGCCTCCGTCGCCTTTTGAAACTTCAACGGCTCTTTCACATAGAGGTCAGGATTCGACATGAATTCCTCTAACTTCGCGATTTCGGCCTCAAGGCGTTCGATAATCGCGGGCAGCTTTTCCAAGCGATGTTTTTCTGTGTAACTCAACCCCGCCTCTTTGGGCTTTGGTGCGGTGTCTTGTTTCTCTTTCGGCTTTTTTGGTGCGGCCCGATCTTCGGGCGCGTTGACCGGTGTGCGCTGGGATTGATAATCGCTCCAACCGCCGGCATAGACTGTGGCCTTGCCATCGCCTTCCATTGCAACCGTCGTGGCTGCAACGCGATCCAGAAAATCACGATCGTGGCTCACCAAAAGAACGGTACCGTCATAGGTATCCAACAGCTCTTGCAGCAGGTCCAATGTTTCAACGTCCAGATCGTTCGTTGGTTCGTCCAAAACTAAAAGGTTGCTTTCGCGCGCCATGATTTTAGCCAGCAAAAGACGTGCCTTTTCCCCGCCGCTCAGCGATCTGACGGGCGCGCGCGCTTGAGCTTCGTCAAACAGGAATTCTTTCAGATATCCGATCACATGTTTTGGCGTGCCGCGGACCATGATTTGATCGGCCTTGCCCGACACACGCATCGCAGGATCCCCCGTGAGGCTGTCCCACAAAGACATATTGGGATCCAGCTGCGCACGTGATTGATCAAAAATCGCCGGTAACAGGTTGGTGCCCAAATCAATGGTACCAATGTCTGGGGCGACCTCGCCCATCAGCATCTTTAGCACAGTGGTTTTGCCAACACCGTTTGGCCCGACAAAGGCCACGCGATCCCCACGTTGCACGGTGATCGAAAAATTCGAAACGATGGTTTTACCGTCATAGGCTTTACCGAGCCCTTTGGCCTCGACAACCTTGCGACCCGATTTTGGCGCGCTGGCCAATTCCATTGCAGCCGCACCTTGGCGTTTGATCTGATCCGCGCGTTCTTGGCGCAGCGCATTTAAGGCGCGCACGCGGCCTTGGTTTCGCTTGCGGCGCGCTGAGATGCCTTCGACGGCCCAACGGGCTTCGGATTTGATTTTCCGATCCAATTTATGGCGTGCCATATCTTCGTCGTCCCAGATTTTGTCGCGCCACGCTTCAAACCCTTGAAAGCCTATTTCTTGGCGACGCACCTGCCCCCGATCAATCCACAGCGTGGCACGCGTCAAGGCGTTCAAAAACGCGCGGTCGTGACTGATGATGACATAGGCGGCGCGTGTGGATTTCAATTCTTCTTCCAACCACGCAATGGCTTCGATGTCCAAATGGTTCGTGGGCTCGTCCAGCAACATCAATTCGGGGGCTTCGGCCATCAACTTTGCCAGTGCCGCACGGCGACGTTCGCCGCCTGATGCCGTGGACACGGGGCGATCGGGATCGAATTTCAACCCTTCCGACGCGCGTTCCACGCGATAAAGCTCGCCCGCTTCCAATCCAGAAGACGCATATTCCCCCAATGTGGCAAAGCCGTCCATTGTGGGATCTTGTTCCATATAGCCAACCGACACCCCCGACGGCACGACGCGCGATCCTGTGTCGGCCTCGACCAGTCCAGCCATGACTTTCATCAAGGTGGATTTGCCCGAACCATTGCGCCCGACAAGTGCGACGCGATCGCCCGCTTGAACGACCAGATCCAATCCGTCAAAGACGGGGTCCCCACCAAAAGTGAGCGATATTTGCGAAAGCTGTAATAAGGGTATCCGTGACATGGCGCACAGCTACGCCGCGCCATGGAAAAGGTCAAGCCAGCGCGCGCAACAGGCGTTGACGTGCGACAGGAATTTTTGCGATTTCCACTGCTGTGAACAGATGAAAGGTCTGCATGCCCATGTCGATCACGGCGTGATCACTGACCCATCCCCCCATGATCAGATAGGTCCGCAAGAGCGGCGGCATGTATCGCAGGGCGGCAGATTTGTCATAATCGCCCTTGGGCAGCGCAACCGCGTTTTGAGATTTGATAAGGGGTGCGTGATGCTCTGGCGCAAGCGAAGTCATACGCAAATGCGCCAAGGTATCGTGGTAATTCGCGGGATCGGTCCCGCGAAAGGATGCGCATCCAAACAACATCCCGACCTTGTGGCGATCGACATAGGCCGTCATCGCCCCCCACGCCATGCGCAAAACATCCGCGTCGCACACCGTTGGGTCAATACAAAATCGCCCCATCTCAGCCATTGGTTGATCATAGTCATGCAAACGCGCGACATCATAGAACTGTGCAGAATAGGATCTGTCGATCTCTGTGCCGTTCATCAAATGCAAGACCCGATAGGTGCACACAATATCCCCTCGTTCCACATCCTGGACAATAAAATGTCGGCATGTCGCATCAAAGGAATCGCGATCCAAGCCATCCGCAGAGCCAAGGCCAAACGCACGATGGCGCAGGGATTGCGCTTGGGCGATCAGATCTTCAGTTTCGGCAATAAAGGCCCGATAGCGACCGCGTTCAACGTTGGGGGCTGCGTCCATTGTGCACCCCCTTATGTTGTGCACGCGGCATCATCTGTTATCGGATGAATTGGCTGGCGCTTGGTCCGCCGATGCTTGAAATCAAGCGACGGATAAATCCGGCATCCGCGACGCTTGTGCGGGTGACGCGATAATCCAACACCACCACTTCGCCATTTTCCAATCCAAAGCGTTCAACATTTTCAACAACACCTGCAGCGTTGAATGAAATGGCCAGAACTTCGCGGGTTACTTCTTCGGGTTTAAAGATACCCACCTGTTTGAAGCGCGACCGGACATAATAATAATTGCCGTCCTTGATCGCGCCTGATGTCGTTGGCATGCCCAAGGTCTGGTTGACACTGTCGCGCGTGTCGACGCCGACGATCAGCGCGTCTAGGTCTTCTTGCGGGGGCACATAGCCTTGATTGCGGTATTGTGGGCTACAGGCCGCCAATGTGGCCACGAACACCAAAGAAAAACCAATCGTTTTGGATTTCATCAATTCCCCAATCCTCTTGTCATGCCCGCCAATGGGCTTTATTCCGCACATACCTTATTCCACACACGCAGGAAAGGATCAACGCATGACCGCGTCTGCACAAACCGATCACATCCTACGGGTCGCCGATTTAAACGAACGTCGCCCAACTTTGTTCGAATTACAACCCGACTTGGCGCAACTTCGCCAAATCGCGGATGAATTGGGCCTGATATCGCTTAAAAAACTGCGTTTCAAGGGCACGCTCAGCGTCCAAGGAAAACGCGAATGGGTGTTGTCGGCCACATTGGGCGCGACCGTTCAACAAGAATGCGTCGTGACGTTGGCCCCTGTCACAACCCGTATTGATACGCCGATTTCGCGTCGCTTTGTGCCCGAAACACAGATTCGCGGTGAAACGCAGGATTCGGACGGGATCGAGATGCACGCCGATGATACGCTCGAACCCTTGGGGCACTCATTCGATTTTTGGACCATCATGATCGAAGCCTTGGCGCTTGCGCTTCCGGATTATCCGCGTGCAGATGATGCAGCGCTGAATCAGGTCGCGTTTGCCGACAAAGGCATCGCCCCGATGACCGATGACGACGTAAAACCCTTTGCGGGCCTTGCAGCGTTGAAAGAGAAAATGCAAAAAGACGACGGAAATTCCTGAATCCCCCTTGCGAAAAATAAAATCGTCGCTATTTTCGCGGCTTCTTGCGAAATTAGGTTGTACATGGCCTGCATTTGGATATATGCGCCTGATGTACAAAAGATGGAAACATGGGACTACGGTCCCACATTAGATTGAGGTTGAGACCATGGCCGTCCAACAAAACAAAGTATCGAAATCACGCCGCAACAATCGTCGCGCACATGACGCATTGGTTGCAGGCAACCCAAATGAATGTTCAAACTGTGGCGAACTGAAACGTCCGCACCACGTTTGCCCATCATGTGGTCACTATGCAGATCGCGAAGTCGTCGCAATGGCTGACGAAATCGATCTGGACGAAGACGCAGCTTAAGTTTCGGTAACGCGCGCCGATGACCCCCACAGACACAGACACTTCGTCCGTGGCGCAAAGGCGCATCGTTCTAAGCATTGATGCCATGGGTGGCGATCATGGGCCGGCAACTGTTGTTGCCGGTGTTGCCATTTCTGCGCAAAACAATCCGAATCTACACTTTGCCCTTCACGGCCCCGAAGACGAGCTTTCGCAACTGATCGTGAAACGCCCCGAATTGACGGGCCGCGTTACCCTGTGTCACGCGACAGATGTTGTGACGATGGAAGACAAACCAAGCCAGGTTCTGCGTTCCGGAAAAAACACATCCATGTGGTCAATGCTGGAAAGCGCGCGATCTGGCGAGGCGCAAGCCTGTGTGTCTTGCGGCAACACGGGCGCGTTGATGGCGATGAGCATGATCCGCCTGCGCCGCATTCCCGGTGTTGTGCGCCCTGCGATTGCCGTTCTATGGCCGTCACGAAACCCAAGCGGATTTAACATCATGTTGGATGTCGGTGCCGATATTCGCGCCGACGCCAAGGATTTGTTGCAATACGCGTTAATGGGTGTGTCCTATGCCCGTAACGGTCTGGAATTATCGTTACCGCGTGTCGGGCTGTTAAATGTCGGCACCGAAGAACACAAAGGCCGTACCGAATTAAAAGAGGCGCATGAGCTGATCGAAGCGCAGCAAAAGGCCGCTGATTTCAAATTTGTCGGCTTTGTTGAGGGTGGCGACATCCCCGGTGATATCGCGGACGTCATTGTGACCGACGGATTTACAGGGAATATCGCGCTCAAGACAGGGGAAGGCACCGCGAAATTGGTGGGGGACCTTCTGCGCGATTCGTTCACCCATTCAATTTGGTCAAAACTTGCCGCTGTGTTTTCGATGGGGTCTTTGAACCGTCTGAAAAAACGCATCGACCCGCGCCGTGTGAATGGTGGCGTGTTTTTAGGGCTGAACGGGACTGTGGTGAAATCGCACGGATCCGCAGATGCCACAGGCGTTGCGGCCGCGATCCGATTGGCCGCGCAACTGGCCGAGTCGAATTTCCAAGAGAAAATAACCGCACGGGTTGCATCGGTGGTCGCATTGGACCAAGATGCTACAACCTCGGAAACGGACACATAAAACATGACGCCACGCGCAGTTGTAAAAGGCATCGGCCACTATTTGCCGAAGAGAATCGTTCCAAATTCAGAATTTGAAAAAACTTTGGATACAACTGACGAATGGATAACGTCGCGCTCTGGTATCAAACAACGCCATTTCGCATCAGACGGCGAAACAACATCGACGATGGCGATTGCCGCCGCGAAAGCCGCGCTTGCCGATGCGGGGATGATGGCCGATGATCTTGATGCGATCATCGTTGCAACATCGACTGCCGATTTAACCTTTCCCTCTGCCGCGACAATGATCCAAGCGGGCCTTGGCATGACACGCGGCTTTGCCTTTGACATTCAAGCGGTCTGTGCGGGCTTTATTTTCGCGCTTGCCAACGCCAATGCCCAGATTGTGTCAGGTCAGGCAAAACGCGTCATGGTCATCGGTGCCGAGACATTTTCAAGATTGATGGATTGGTCTGATCGATCCACCTGCGTTTTGTTCGGGGATGGCGCGGGCGCGCTGATTCTGGAAGCAGGCGAAGGAAACGGCGATAAATCAGATCGCGGCATTCTGGCGCTTGATCTTAATTCAGACGGGACACATCGTGATATTTTATATGTCGATGGTGGCGTTTCAACGAATTCTGTCGGCCATTTGCGCATGGAAGGAAAAGAAGTCTTTCGCCATGCGGTAGAAAAGCTTGCCCAAACGGCGCATACCGCAATGGACAAAGTGGGCGTCACCGCCGATGACGTTGACTGGATCGTGCCGCATCAGGCAAATATCCGCATCATCATGGGCACTGCACGCAAAATGGACGTCCCTGCAGAGCGCGTTGTGACCACCGTTCAAGACCATGGAAATACCTCGGCGGCATCGATTCCCTTGGCCCTGTCTGTGGCCAAAGCGAACGGTCAGATCAAAAAGAATGATCTGATCGTAACCGAAGCAATCGGTGGTGGATTGGCCTGGGGCGCGGTTGTCTTGCGCTGGTAGGCGCAAAATCTTTCCATTTTTGCATTAAATATTATCTATTTAGCACCAGATTTTCACCAATTCTGTTGACAGCTTGGGCGACCCAAGACAGAATAATTGGAAACAGGGAAAACAATTATGTCTGAAAAAACTTTAACGCGCATGGATTTGAGCGAGGCCGTTTTTCGTGAAGTCGGGCTGTCTCGGAACGAATCTGCAGAACTTGTCGAAACCATCTTGCAACATATGAGCGACGCTTTGGTAAATGGTGAACAGGTTAAAATTTCATCCTTTGGAACATTCAGTGTTCGCGAAAAAAACGAACGCGTGGGGCGCAATCCAAAAACGGGCGAAGAGGCACCGATCCCGCCGCGTCGTGTTTTGACCTTCCGTCCATCACATTTGATGAAAGATCGCGTCGCTTCGGGAAAGAAATCCTAAGCGAAAGGTAAAATACTATGGCTAAATCTGCGGATGCATTTCGCACCATAAGCGAGGTTGCTGAATGGTTAGAAATACAGCCGCACGTTCTGCGGTTTTGGGAAAGCAAGTTTAGCCAAATCAAACCCACCAAACGCGCGGGGGGACGACGGTATTATCGTCCCAAAGATATGCTTTTTATCGGTGGATTGAAAAAACTTCTTCACGAAGATGGAATGACCATCAAAGGCGCGCAAAAATTGATCCGTGAACACGGGATCGGGCATGTTGCGGCCTTGTCTCAACCTCTCGAAGATGGGTTGGACGCAGCCGTGACCCTTGATGACGCGCCTGACAATATTCATGACGACGTGCAGGAAAAAACGCTCTCAAACGTGATCCCTGCCCCAATTGCGACCATCGAACACAACGAACCGGTCGCTGCGCCCACTCCAACTGTGGTTCAAATCGCGGACAAAGCCCCAAAGCGGGACAAGGTGATCAATGCAGATCAATATGATCTTTTTGGTGCGCCGCAGCTCGACGACGGTGATGTTATCGAACCGTCTGATCAGCCTGATAACTTTTGGGCGTCCCGAACCGTCGAGCCAACGTTTGAAAGCCTAAGCGCAGCATTGGACGACACAGCTCTGGTCCGTGAAAAATTGGCGAAAACAGGAACCGCTTTGATTGCAGAGTTCCGCGCGATCCTTAATCGTCGAACCTGACGCACAAAGAAATCGTGAAAATGTGCATTTTGTCCTTGTCCTTGCCGCAAAAAAAAGTAAGACAGTCATCACATCATCGGGCTATAGCGCAGTCTGGTAGCGCGTCCGTCTGGGGGACGGGAGGTCGTAGGTTCGAATCCTGCTAGCCCGACCAAAAAAATCGCCTGCGGCCCATGGCCTCGGGCGTTTTTGTTTATATGCCCAAAGAAAAGGGAAATAAAATGACAGGTGTATTACCCAATCAACAGATTCAAACCATGATCGCGCGTGGCCATATTGTTGGGTCGCCCGATATCATTGATGCACAAATTCAACCTGCCAGTTTGGATTTGCGATTGGGAACCAAGGCGTGGCGCGTGCGGGCCTCTTTTTTGGCGGGCAATGGCCGCAAGGTTTTGGATCGCCTTGGCGATTTTGAAATGCACCAAATTGATTTGACGCATGGCGCTGTCTTAGAAAAAGGCTGTGTCTATGTTGTCCCGCTCATGGAAGCTTTGTCCCTGCCCGATCACATCAACGCGGTGGCCAATGCCAAAAGCTCGACAGGGCGCTTGGATTTGTTGACCCGTGTCATCACCGATGATGGCACCGAATTTGACCGCATTCCGCGCGGATATTCAGGGCCGCTTTATGCAGAGATTTGTCCGCGATCTTTTTCGGTATTGGTTCGTCCCGGCATGCGGTTGAACCAAATCCGGTTCCGCTCTGGTCAATCTGTGCTGACGGATACAGAATTGCACACCCTGCACGTCGAACAAAACTTGGTCTCAGGCGAGGCCGTGATTGGCGACGGTCTGGGATTTTCGGTGGATTTGCGCCCCGATCACGGGGATTTGGTGGGGTACCGCGCCAAACCGCATACGGGCGTCATTGATCTTGACCTGATCGGTCATTATGCCCCCCGCGATTATTGGGAGGAAATTCACAGCACCGATGGCCAGATCATCCTTGATCCGGGTGCGTTCTATATCCTTGTCAGCCGCGAAGCGGTTCATATCCCCCCGCTCTACGCCGCCGAAATGGCGCCGTTCTTGGCGATGGTTGGTGAATTCCGCGTACATTATGCGGGGTTCTTTGACCCTGGCTTTGGCCACAGCGCGGCAGGCGGCTTTGGGTCGCGCGGCGTACTTGAGGTGCGTTGCCACGAAGCACCGTTTGTTCTTGAACATGCCCAAGTGGTTGGGCGTTTGGTCTATGAACGCATGAGCGAAGAGCCCACGCAGCTGTATGGCGCAGGCATCGCGTCAAACTATCAGGGTCAGGGATTAAAGCTGTCCAAGCACTTTAAATCATAGTGCGATCACATCTTTGAAATGCGATTGATCGAACGCTGCCGTTCGCGCAGTGTCTTGGCATTTGCATCGCCCCATGGCCCGTCTTTGGGGCGTGATGCCATGGCGTCGGGATGTGACGATTTGGGTGTTTTGGATTTCGATGAAAACATGTTCATCGTCCCTTTAATCCCTTTTTTAAAAACCGTCATAATTCCGCGCCGCAACAGCATGCGAAATATCATCGTTACAATGCGTTCTAAATTCATTTTGCGGCCCCTTACTGCTGCATCAATCTTCGAATAATTCGCTTTGGCCTTCGATTACCTCGTCATCATCGTCGTCTTCGGCCCCTGCAGGACCCGGCATCGTGCCCGGTGGCAGGCGATTTTCCAACAGACCTGCCGCACGCAATTCTTTGATACCGGGCAGATCGCGCGCACTTTCTAATCCAAAGTGATCCAGAAAATCCTGTGTGACAACAAAGGTAACCGGACGCCCCGGCGTCATGCGGCGGCGCCCAAAGCGGATCCATTCCATTTCGATCAAAAGATCAATCGTACCACGCGACACAGTGACACCGCGAATTTCTTCGATTTCGGCGCGTGTGACCGGTTGATGATAGGCGATAATGGCAAGCGTTTCGATTGCGGCGCGGGACAATTTGCGCACTTCAACCGTTTCCTTTTGCATCAAAAAGCCCAAGTCCCCAGCGGTCCGAATGGCCCATGCATCGCCCACCTTGACCACATTCACGCCACGGCCCTCATAGCGTTTGCGCAAATAGACCAAGGCTTCGGCCGCGTCGCTGCCATGCGGCATGCGGTCATTGAGTTCGCGAACCGTCACAGGTTCCGCCGATGCGAACAAGATCGCCTCAACCATACGTTCTTGTTCGCCCATGGTGGGGGCGTCGAACAAACTGTCTTTGGGTTTGTCAGACATGTTCTGGGGGCTCTCGATGTCGTCAGTCTGATCCAACTATTGATCCTTTCGACGCAGTTCAATGGGGGCAAAGGTTTCGGATTGGCGGATTTCCAACTTGCCCGCCTTTACCAATTCAAGCGATGCCGCAAAGGTCGCCGCCGTTGCCGCACGTCGGCGCGCGGGGTTGATCGCCCATTCGGTTGGCAAATAATTTGATAAATCAATCCAATCGCCCGAAAACCCGATCAAACCGCGCATGCGTTCCAACGCCTGTTCCATGGTGAACACATCTTCGCGGTCCATCACAAAGGGACGAAATTCATCGCGCGTGCGCAGTCGGGAATAGGCTTGCATCAAATCCAAAAGGTTGGCGGTATAGGACACCTTGCGAATTTGTTCCATGTCTTGGGGAATGCCGCGTTTGAAAAAATCGCGCCCCATTTGATCGCGCGCCATCAATTGCGCCGCTGCATCGCGCATGGCTTGCAAGCGCTCCAATTGAAACGCCAGATGCGCGGCAAGCTCTTCGCCCGATGGGCCGTCTTCGGTTGGATCTGGCGGCAACAAAAGGCGCGATTTCAAAAACGCAAGCCATGCGGCCATCACCAGATAATCCGCGGCCAATTCGATGCGCAATTGTTTTGCCTGTTCGACAAAGGCCAAATATTGCTGTGCAAGTTCAAAGATCGAGATTTTCATCAAATCGACCTTTTGCGTGCGCGATAGAGTCAGCAAAAGATCCAAAGGCCCCTCGAACCCGTCGACATCCACAATCAACGCTTCGGCAGCAAGCCGATCCGCAACGGATTGCTGGTCAATCCCGTCAAGAAGTAATGATGTCTGTGACATTCG
>RGAJ01000004.1 GCA_009920225.1 Paracoccaceae bacterium | reverse complement strand
TTGCTATTTGCTTCTATACGGCGAATTGCCAAATGCGACAGAGCTCGAAGCGTTTGAATTGCTCGTGACCCGCCACACAATGGTGCATGAACAAATGCATTATTTCTTCCGCGGGTTCCGTCGTGACAGCCATCCGATGGCGACATTGGTCGGCGTTGTAGGCGCGATGTCTGCATTCTATCACGACAGTACTGACGTCAATGACGCGCATCACCGTGAAGTGGCGGCCATCCGATTGATCGCAAAGATCCCGACAATCGCGGCGATGGCGTATAAGTATTCAATCGGTCAGCCATTTGTGTACCCGCGCAATGATTTGGACTATGCTGCAAACTTCTTGCACATGTGTTTTTCGGTCCCTGCCGAACAATATAACGTGAACCCAATCGTTGCGCGTGCGATGGACCGCATCTTTACGCTGCATGCGGATCACGAACAAAACGCATCCACATCAACTGTGCGCTTGGCATCCAGCTCTGGCGCGAACCCATTTGCGTGTATTGCCGCGGGCATTGCATGTTTGTGGGGCCCTGCCCATGGCGGCGCGAACCAAGCCTGTTTGGAAATGCTGCGCGAGATTGGCTCAGTGGACCGGATCCCTGAATTCATCGCACGTGCCAAGGACAAAAACGATCCATTCCGTTTGATGGGCTTTGGTCACCGCGTTTACAAAAACACCGACCCACGTGCACGTGTTCTGAAACAATCCGCTGATGAAGTTCTTGAGTTGTTGGGCGTTGAAAACAACCCACTGCTGCAAGTCGCAAAAGAATTGGAAAAAGTGGCGCTGAACGATCCTTACTTTATCGAAAAGAAATTGTTCCCGAACGTCGATTTCTATTCGGGTATCATTCTTGAAGCGATCGGTTTCCCGACATCCATGTTCACACCGATCTTTGCCCTGTCCCGCACAGTTGGCTGGATTTCGCAGTGGAAAGAAATGATCGGCGATCCGCAAATGAAAATCGGCCGCCCGCGTCAGCTGTATCTGGGCGAAACAACCCGCGATTACACAGACATCGAAAACAGATAATAAAAAACGCGCCCAGGACAATCTGGGCGCGTTTTCCGTTTAAATGTCGCGCCGTTTAGCGGCCTTCAAATTTCGCGTGTCGCTTTTCCAAAAACGCCAATACACCCTCTTGGAAGTCGCGCGTATTGCCGCAATCCTTTTGCAGGCGGGCTTCGACTTCGAGCTGCTGCGCCAATGTGTTTTGCCATGTCTGGCGCAACGCTTGTTTGATATTGGCATAGGCGACCGTCGGACCGTTTGCCAGATGTTTGGCGCGCGCCATCCAATGATCGGCAAAAACGGTGTCATCCACCGCTTCCCAGATCATACCCCAATCATCCGCTTGTTGTGCGCTGATCTTATCGGCAAAAAGCGCGGCCCCCATCGCTTTGGCCGCCCCCATCGCACGCGGCAAAATATATGTACCGCCCGCGTCAGGCATCAATCCGATTTTAGTAAAGGCCTGACTGAAATAGGCGCTTTTGGCGGCAATCACCACATCTGCCGCCAAGGCAAGGTTCGCGCCCGCCCCTGCGGCCACGCCGTTCAGGGCAGTAATGGTCGGCACAGGACAGGTCACAATCGATTGCAGCATGGGTTCGTATTCGTCGCGCAATGTGCGTTCCAAATCGATTTTTGAAATAGCGGTGCTATCGCCCAAATCTTGGCCCGAACAAAACGCACGGCCCACACCTGTCAAAACAACAACACGGGCTTTCTTGCCCATTTCGTGAACTGCATTTGTAATCTCTGCACGCATTTGTGCATTCAACGCATTCATCACATCAGGACGGTTCAGTGTGATAACCGCGATATCATGTTCCAGCGTAACGTTTATTGAATCGTATTGCATGTGCGCATTTCCTTTTAACTTGGCCACACCATGACGGGATCTGCGGCCAAGTTCAATGGCGACACAACGTCAGTCTTTGCCCAAAATCGCGTTCAGCCGCTTTTGCTCATCATCATTTAGGGTATCAACAGGCGTTTCCACAACTTTTGAGCGGCTGCGAATATAGAGGGCCCCCATAATCAGCGCGATCAAAAATGCCAACGGACCCGACCACCACAAAATCGCGTTTACCCCCGAAGTCTTGGGCCGCAGAAGGGCGAATTCACCATAACGATCCACGATGAAATCCTTGACCTCTTGGTCACTATCCCCTGCAACAAGGCGTTCGCGAACAATCAACCGCAAATCTCGGGCAAGGCTCGCGTTACTGTCGTCAATGCTTTCGTTTTGACACACCAAACAGCGCAAATCTTTTGAAATTTCCCGCGCGCGTGTTTCTAACGCGGGATCGGCCAAGATTTCATCGGGCTGAACCGCAAAGGCCCCCGTTGCAACCAAAACGGCGCACAATATTATGTAAATCCGTTTCATTCCGCTGGGGTTCCCTCAATCGGGGCTTTGCGCGCGCCGGCGGCCAATCTGAACCGACGATCTGACAAGCTGACCAATCCGCCCAAGGCCATCAAAATTGACCCTGCCCAAATCCAATTCGCCAGCGGCTTGATATAGGTGCGCATCGCATAACCACCGTCATCCTGAGGATCACCAATCACCACATAAAGATCGCGCAAGAAATGATAATCGATCGCGGCCTCGGTGGTGGGCATACGCGCCACAGGATAGTTGCGTTTTTCAGGGAAAATCGTCGCATAGGGCGCCCCGTTTTCCGTGACCGTCACCGTTCCCATCGTGGACACATAATTGGGCCCCTGAACCGTATCAACCGCATCCAGCGTAAATTCATAAGGTGCGATTTCCCAAGATCCCCCAATGGGCACCACGCGAATATCCTCTTGATCCCAAGCCATCAAACCCGCCACGCCAAACATGGTGATCCCCAACCCACTGTGGGCCAAGAACTTGCCCCAATCTGCACGCGGCAGACGGAACAAACGGCTTAGGTCACGGTTTTTGCCCAGCCGTGTGATCAAATCCACAACACCGCCAAAAACCAACCACGCCCCTAAAAACAATCCGATGGGACCTTGCAAGGATTTGCCTGTCTGCATCGACCACACCAATCCCGCCAAGGCAACCGCCAAAACAAACGCCCATTTCAGGCGTGCAACCGTACGCAATACCTGCCCCCGTTTCCACGGGATCATGGCACCGATCGGCAATAAAAGCCCCAGAACAATCATAAATGGCGTAAAGGCCGCGTTAAAAAACGGGGCGCCGACCGACAGTTTGCGATCAAAAAACAATTCGGCAATCAACGGCCAGATGGTTCCGATGAACACCACAAAGGACGACACCGCCAACAATATGTTATTGGCAACCAACGCGCTTTCGCGACTGACAAAGGAAAAGACACCGCGTGCTTCCATCGCGCTTGCGCGCGCTGCAAACAACGTCAATGCGCCGCCGACAAAGATGACAAAAATCGCCAGAATGAACACACCGCGCTCTGGGTCATTGGCAAAGGCATGCACCGAGGTGATGACACCGGATCGCACAATAAATGTCCCAAGCAAAGAATACCCAAAGGCCAAGATCGCCAACAATATGGTCCAGCTTTTCAGGCTTTCGCGCTTTTCAACCACAATCGCAGAGTGCAACAAGGCTGCTGCAAAAAGCCACGGCATAAAAGACGCATTCTCAACCGGATCCCAGAACCAAAAGCCGCCCCAACCCAATTCGTAATAGGCCCACCACGATCCCAATGCGATCCCGACAGTCAAAAACATCCACGCAGCCAAGGTCCATGGCCGCACCCAACGCGCCCATGCGGCATCGATGCGCCCCTCTAGCAATGCGGCAACCGCAAAGGAAAACGACATCGATAATCCAACATAACCCAAATACAAAAACGGCGGATGAAAGGCCAAGCCCGGGTCTTGCAACAACGGGTTCAAATCCTGACCATCAAAGGGCGGTATTTCCATGCGCAAAAACGGGTTCGATGTGAACAAGATAAACGCCAAAAACGCCACGCCCAATAGGCCTTGAACGCCAATCACGCGTGCTTTCAACTTCATCGGAAGGTTTTGACCAAACCACGCAGCCGTCGCACCAAAAAGCGCAAGGATCAAAACCCATAACAACATGGATCCTTCGTGGTTTCCCCAAACCCCCGATACTTTGTATATCATTGGCTTTAGCGAATGCGAGTTCAACACAACCAGCCTCACGCTGAAATCTGATGTCACAAACGCATAGGTAAGCGCCGCAAAAGACGCTGCAAGCAACACGACCTGTGCGGTCGCGGCAGGGATTGCCAAGGCCATAAGGCCGTAACGATTGCTCTGCGCTCCGACCAATGGGGCGACCGCCTGAACGCAGGCCACCAAAAAGGCAAGGATTAACGCGAAATGTCCAAGTTCTGTTATCATGCTGTTCTTATATCCGATTTTCCCAAAGCCACCATTCAAAAAATGGTGAAGTATTGTCGCGCCCCAATCTCAGAATTTCAGACCAGCGCATCACATTTTCTGTCGTCAAATATCCTGGGGGAATTGGGCCTTTGGCCCAAGGGGGCAAAGCCCCAAAATCATCGCCCTTACGTCAATCCGCTTCGATGCTGTTTGCGGTTGATAAACACCAATCCCACCGCAACCAACCCCAAGGCCATGATGATTTCAAAATGCAGCGCCTCGCCCAAAATCAACGCCCCCATCATAACGCTAAAGATGGGCGACAAAAAGCTGAACGACGCAACCCCAGATGCGGAATATTTTGCCACCAATTTGAACCACAACAAATACCCAAAAAATGCAATCGCAAGGGTTTGAAACGTCATCCCTGCAACCCCCAACAGCGTCAAATCGCGGATTGGCGAACCGCTCAACGCCCCGATCCCAAGCAATATCGGCGTGGATACCAAAAGTTGCGCCAAAAGCTGAGTTTCGGGGCGCTCGCTTGACAGGCGCGACAAACGCACGGTCAAGGCAATTCCTGCCCATGCAAACCCCGCACCCAACGCCAAGACATCCCCAACCAACGATGGCGTGCGTGTCGGGTCACGGTCAAATACCGCCCAAGCAACCCCAAGTATCGCCAGCAAAAGCCCAAAGACGCGCGCACCATACAAACGCTCATTCGGCAACACAAAATGCGCGACAATCGCCAACCAGATGGGCATTGAATAAAACAAAATGCTCACCCGCCCGACCGTCGTCAAATCCAGCGCCAGATACAGACAAATAAATTCTGCCGCAAACAAAAGACCAATCAACACACTGGCCAGATAGTTTTTGCGCGACGTCATGATATCGATACCCGACCATTTCATCCAAATGACCAAGGGAAAGATCGCAAAAAACGATCTCAGCCCCGCTTGAAAAACGGGTTGGATTTCTGTGTTGGTGATTTTGATCACCACTTGGTTCACCGCAAGCAACAAAGTAAATCCAATCAGGATCATTGCGCCGCGTTTATCAATATTTGACCGTGTGCTCATGACGCGCATCTGGATAGGAAGACGCACCCAAGGTCAAGCCTGAGATCTATCATTTTTTACGACGCCTTACTCGCCACCTGCGGACCGACAACCGAACTCTGTCCCAAATCATTCGTCTTCTGTGATTTAAGTTTCGGATGTGTCGCCTTTGGCATCCCTCACGGTCATGATAATCAAACGCGCGATCCCGGCTGTTGCAGTCAATGTACATGATTGAAGACTGTGCGTTGAAACCACCCGTTCCCGTTCTTGCATAGGATCTAACAGCTGCGCCGTTTTCAACGCGTGTTGGGTGTGAACCAGAACTTTTATACCAACACGACTTTCGCCAATTGACCCTGCAGCGATTACACGACATAGCGTTATCCTAGATTGAATGGATTTATCTCATGCAAAACGCAAATGTGCGCGGTATCGTTCTTATGGTCGTTGCGATGGCAGGCTTCGCGATTGAAGACCTGTTTTTGAAATATCTCTCGGTCGATGTTCCGGCGGCGCAAATCATGTTGATCACGGGTTTTGGCGGTATGGCGGTCATGATTGTGGCGGCCCTTGTCACAGGATCGCCCATATTCACGGCAAAGCTGTGGAATAGGCATGTGATCATTCGTACTTTGGCAGATTTGTTTGGCTCGATTTTCTTTGTTTGGGCATTGGTTTTGCTTCCGTTGACCTTGCTCAGCTCAATCGTCCAAGTCATCCCGCTGACCGTGACCGCGGGGGCGGCCATCGCTCTCAAAGAACCTGTTGGTATCCGCCGCTGGAGCGCGATCATCGTGGGCTTTATCGGTGTGATGATCATAATCCGGCCCACCACTGACGGTATCCAAATTGGCGCGATATTGGCCTTGGTCATGGTCGTGTGTCTGACCGTTCGCGACCTTGCCACCCGGCAAATGCAGGTGGACCTGCCCTCGATTACATTATCCGTCTACGCCTTTTTGGCCTTTGGTTTAGCGGGTGTGATTTCGCTCTCGTTTGATGCAACTTTGGTCCCGCTGACAACTCAACAGGCGATGTGGTTCGGCTTTGCAATCCTATTTGCCACGTTTGCGTATTTCTGCATCGTGATCTCAACCCGCATTGGTGCGGCATCCGTTGTGGCACCGTTTCGGTATTCACGGCTGATTTTCGCACTGATCCTTGCCATGACATTCTTGGGCGAACGGCTTGATACGATTACGGTCGTTGGTATCGTTTTGGTGATCGGGTCGGGTCTTTATACGTTTTGGCGCGAAAATCGTGTGCGCCCCGCACCGCAATAATCCCTGTTTCCGCAAACAGGTTGCGCAAACATGACTGTTAGCGGTAACAAAATCATTTTCATTTGATCTGAGCCATGATAAAGGGCGGATGAAAATCATCCCTAACGTTAAAAGGCCAGAAATGAGCACGATTATTGATATCCACGCACGCGAAATTTTAGACAGCCGCGGCAATCCAACTGTCGAAGTTGACGTCACCTTGGAAGATGGCACATTGGGCCGCGCAGCGGTGCCGTCAGGCGCGTCAACAGGTGCACATGAAGCCGTTGAAAAACGCGATGGCGATAAATCACGCTACATGGGCAAAGGTGTCTTGGAGGCAGTGGCCGCCGTGAACGGTGAAATCGCAGATGCCTTGGTTGGGTTTGACGCCACAGAACAAGAAGCAATCGACGCAGCAATGATCGAATTGGACGGCACGCCCAACAAAGGCCGCCTAGGTGCCAATGCAATCTTGGGCGTGTCGCTTGCGGTTGCCAAAGCAGCGGCAGAGTTCACAGGTCAACCGCTCTATCGCTATGTCGGCGGGACATCCGCACGCGTTTTGCCCGTGCCTATGATGAATATCATCAACGGGGGCGAGCACGCAGATAACCCAATTGATATCCAAGAATTCATGATCATGCCCGTATCCGCAACTAACATTCGCGATGCGGTCCGCATGGGTTCAGAAGTGTTTCACACGCTGAAAAAAGAACTGTCAGCTGCTGGCCTATCCACCGGTATCGGCGACGAAGGTGGCTTTGCCCCGAACCTAAGCTCTACCCGCGATGCACTTGATTTCATTTTGAAATCCATCGAAAAGGCAGGCTATATTCCCGGCGAAGATATCTATCTTGCACTTGATTGCGCCTCAACAGAATATTACCGCAATGGCAAATATGAATTAAAGGGCGAAGGCAAATCGCTGACTTCTGCTGAAAATGTGGAATATTTGGCGGCGCTTGTGAATGATTATCCGATCATTTCGATCGAAGATGGCATGGCAGAGGATGATTGGGAGGGCTGGAAAGCGCTCACAGATGCGCTTGGTGGACGTGTTCAATTGGTCGGTGACGATTTGTTTGTGACAAACCCTGCCCGCTTGTCTGACGGCATCGCCAAAGGCTGTGCAAACTCGATGCTGGTCAAAGTGAACCAAATCGGCTCACTCTCTGAAACAATGCGCGCCGTTGAAATTGCCCATCGCGCACGCTACACCAACGTCATGTCGCACAGATCAGGCGAAACAGAAGACGCAACCATCGCGGATCTGGCAGTTGCGACAAATTGTGGGCAGATCAAAACAGGATCGCTCGCACGCTCTGATCGGTTGGCCAAATACAACCAACTGATCCGCATCGAAGAACAATTGGGCGAAACCGCCCTCTATGCAGGTCGCTCAATCTTGCGCACGTAACGATCCAAGGGGGCTTTCTGCCCCCTCTTGTCCGTTGGACAATTCACCCCCGAAGATATTTGAAGACAGAAAATGACACTGGTTCATTTTCTGTCAAGAAAATATCCCCGCCGGAGGCTTCCGCGATCTCAATCCGAGATTGCTTTTGCAAATTTGGGCAAACGTGCTTTTTTGAAAAGGGATCTGTGGGTCCACGTGTCGTGGGACATTTGATTTGCCTCAGACAAAATGAGATCTGCGATCTGTCTCATACCTGTATGATTTTCCATGACCGCGTCAAACAACAAGCGATCAGGATCAATACGATCAACGCCCTCTTCCCAAAGTGTATTTTTGGGAAAGTCTTTGTTATTGAGGGTTACAATCTTATCTGCAGACCCCGAAATTGCCGCGGCAAGAACATGGCGGTCTGCCGGATCGGGAAGATACAAGCGCGCCTCTAACCCGTCGGGATATGAAATACAGGCCTGTGGCCAATCTCGTTGAAGCAAGGCGATTTCTGCACGGGCGTGGTCTTCGCCCAAGGGCCCAAGTTTGCGGGCCGATCTGGCCCATTCCTCCAAGATCCGGTCTGACCACATGGGGCGCCACCCCATCACCTTGCACGCGCCCATCAGGGCCGCACGCATCACTGTGGGGTAAAGCACACATGTATCAAAGAGTAGCTTCATAAACGGAAGAAGAGCGATTTCAAATATCCGCTCTCGGCGAGCTGCGGATGAAGCGGGTGATCAGGTCCTGCAAACCCTGTGTAAAACAGCGCAGTTTGTCGCCCCGCGCGCCCAATGCCGCGGGTACAGGCGGTGCGGAATTTTGTCAGATCTGCAGCATGGGAACATGAACAAAGTACCAAAACACCACCATCGACAACCAACGCCGCCGCAAGCCGTGCAATGCGTTCATAGGCACGCAAGCCTGCTTCGAGTGCTTGTTTTGATGACGCAAATGCAGGTGGATCACAGATAACGACGTCAAACTGCGCCCCTTCTTCACCCAAAGTGGTCAGCACATCGAATGCATCACCTTTGCGCGTCTCAAACCGATCTGCCACGCCCAGCCGTTCGGCACCTTGGGCGGCAAGTTCAAGCGCGGCGGCGGACCCATCAACCGCAATCGCAGACTGAGCGCCCCCCGCAAGTGCAGCCAGTGAAAACCCACCCACATGCGAAAACACATCCAAAACGCGGGCGCCTTTGGACACTTTTGCGGTCAAAGCATGGTTTGGCCGTTGATCAAAAAACAAACCCGTTTTCTGCCCCCCCGCCACATCTGCCATGTAAATTGCACCGTTCATTGTGACAGGGATCGGAGCATCAGGCATCGTTCCGATCAAAACGGAGGTTTCGTCATCTAATCCCTCAAGCGTGCGTGCACGCCCCGACGCGTTCTTGATCACTGTTTGAACGCCGGTAACGGCAACAAGGGCTTTCACCAATGTGTCGATCATGACCTCTGCCCATGCGGCATTCGGTTGGATCACCGCGACATCGCCAAAGCGATCAATAATCACACCGGGAAAGCCATCGGCTTCGGCATGGGTCAAACGATAGAAAGGCGCATCGAACAGACGTTCCCGCAGGGACAAGGCCGTGCGCAGGCGTGCTTCCATCCAATCCTGATCGATTTGTGCGGATAGATCAAAATCGAGCACGCGGGCAAAAATTTTCGAATTTGGATTGGTCGCGACCAATGCAATAGGTGTGCGATCTGCGTCCTCAAGAACCGCTATGGTTCCGAGGTCAAGCTTTTTGGTACGCCGATCCAAGACCATTTCATTGTCATAAACCCACGGAAACCCGTGGCGAATGGCTTTGGCGGCGGCGTTCGGGCGCAAGCGTACGATGGGATGCTGAGATGTCTGTGTCATGCCAGTGCAATACGTCCAATTTGTGTCGTTGAAAAGAGAGGAATGCGTGCAGCATTCAAGATTAGCGAAAGAATGTCTTGCGTCACGAAAAAAACTGGGGTAAACGCCGTATCGTTAGCGCTAACATACACAAATGCAAAGGGACAGGAATGCCATTACATCCAACACTTACCCGCGTGACTGATCGGATTATTCAACGGTCTGACGCTGCTCGTGGGCAGTATTTGGACAAAATGCGAAAAGCCGTCGAGGCAGGACCGCGCCGTGCGCATTTGACATGTGGGAACCAAGCGCATGCCTATGCTGCGATGGGCACGGACAAAGATGCATTGGCAGCGACGCGGGCACCAAATGTGGGGATCGTGACGGCATATAATGACATGCTGTCCGCGCATCAGCCCTATGAAACCTATCCCGCGCTCATCCGTGATGTTGCCCGCAAACATGGTGGCACCGCCCAAGTGGCAGGCGGTGTGCCCGCCATGTGTGATGGCGTCACCCAAGGCCAACCTGGCATGGAATTGTCGCTGTTTTCGCGCGATACCATCGCATTGTCCGCGGCGATCGCGCTTTCGCACAACACATTCGATTCCGCGCTGTATTTGGGTGTGTGTGACAAGATTGTTCCGGGTCTGATCATTGCGGCGGCAACATTTGGATTTATCCCCGCGATCTTTTTGCCTGCAGGCCCAATGCCGTCGGGCATTCCGAATGATGAAAAGGCAAAAGTGCGCCAAAAATTCGCGACAGGTGAATGTGATCGCGATGCTTTGATGGCTGCAGAAATGTCCAGCTATCATGCCCCTGGCACCTGCACCTTTTATGGCACGGCCAACACAAACCAGATGTTGATGGAATTTATGGGGTTACACCTGCCTGGGTCATCGTTCATCAATCCGAACACGCCATTGCGCGACGCGCTGACAGAGCACGGTGTAAAACGCGCGCTGGAAATTACGGCGCTGGGAAATGAATTCCGCCCTGCGTACGACATTTTGGATGCCAAGGCGTTTGTAAACGGCTTGGTGGGTCTGATGGCAACGGGGGGATCCACGAACTTGGTGCTGCACCTGCCTGCAATGGCACGTGCGGCTGGCGTTATCCTTGAGCTCGAAGATTTTGATGAACTGTCATCTGTCGTGCCCTTGATGGCAAAGGTTTATCCAAACGGTTTGGCAGATGTGAACCATTTTCACGCAGCCGGTGGTCTTGGGTATATGATGGGCGAATTGCTGGATGCAGGATTGCTGCATGATGAGGTCAAAACCATCGTTGGGGATGGATTGGATGCCTATCGCACAGAACCCAAGCTGATTGATGGCGAACTGACATTTGTCGCGGGAACAAAGACCACGTTGAACGATAAAATCGTGCGTCCCGTGTCGGACCCGTTCCAAAAAACAGGCGGCCTCCGGCATCTGTCGGGGAATTTGGGCACCGGTGTGATTAAGATTTCAGCGGTGCCACCAGAGCGTCAGGTGATCGAAGCCCCTGTTCGCGTCTTCCACACCCAAGCCGATGTCAAAGCCGCGTTCCAAGCAGGCGAATTTACATCCGACACCATTGTCGCGGTCCGGTTCCAAGGACCCTCTGCGAACGGAATGCCTGAACTGCACGGCTTGACCCCGATTTTATCCGTTCTGCAAGACCGGGGATTAAAGGTGGCTTTGGTCACAGACGGGCGCATGTCAGGCGCATCGGGCAAGGTACCTGCCGCCATTCACATCAGCCCAGAGGCCGCGAATGGCGGGCCGCTCGCACGCTTGCGTGACGGGGATCGCGTGCGGCTTGATGCACAAAATGGAACGCTTGAGGTTCTAGAAGATGAATTTGAAACGCGTGAGTGCGTGACGCTCGATCTAAGTGACAGCCACAGTGGCATTGGTCGCGAATTGTTCGACGTGTTTCGTGCAAATGTCGGCCTGTCGTCGAATGGCGCAGGCGTCGTGGTATAAAGGAAAAGACAATGACACCCGAAATCGCATCGCAAAAAGCACGTGCTGTCTGTGAATTGGCCCCTGTGATCCCTGTGTTGGTGATCCATGATGTGGCCGTTGCCCGCCCGTTGGCCGAAGCGCTGGTTGCGGGTGGTTTGCCCGCACTCGAGGTCACATTGCGCACCGCTTGCGCGTTGGACGTGATCCGCGAAATGGCGCAAGTCGAAGGTGGCGTTGTGGGGGCGGGCACATTGTTGACCCCTGCCGATGTTGACGCAGCGGTCAAAGCGGGCGCAAAATTTGGCGTATCCCCCGGTGCGACGGACACGATCTTGCAAGCCTGCGAAGATGCCGATTTGCCATTGCTGCCCGGTGCGGCGACATCGTCCGAGGTGATGCGGTTGATGGAACGCGGCTATACGACGCAAAAATTCTTTCCCGCCGAAGCAAACGGCGGTGCCCCTGCGTTAAAGGCAATCGGCGCACCCTTGCCCCAAGTGAAATTCTGCCCAACAGGCGGCATTACCGCCGCCTCTGCCCCAACCTATTTGGGCCTGTCCAACACGTTATGTGTCGGTGGCAGCTGGGTTGCGCCACAAAACCTGATTGATGCCAAAGATTGGGCTGCAATCACAGAATTGGCAAAAGAGGCCTGCACATTAGGCTAGGGCAACTTCGCCTTTGACCTTTTGAAAAACTCGCGGCATCTTGGATCAAAAGGGATACCAAGATGCCGAAAACACAATCGCTCAGTACAAGAATTACCCAAGCCGCAGGCACTGCGCCAGCGGACGTCGTTTTACGCGGTGGGCGCGTGTTTGACACGGTAACAGGCCTGTTTATCGACGGGGATGTCGCGATCTGTGGCGATACGATTGTCGGGATCGGCGACAGCTACGACGGCACCGAGATTATCGACGTGTCGGGAAAAACCTTGGTTCCAGGCTTTATCGACACCCATCTCCACATCGAAAGCAGCTTGGTCACGCCTTATGAATTTGACCGCTGTGTCGCACCTTATGGCGTGACCACGGTTATCTGCGATCCACATGAAATTGCCAATGTCATCGGCGTGGACGGGATCACCTATTTCCTGAATGCGGCCCAAGACACCGTGATGGATATTCGCGTACAGCTGTCATCTTGCGTTCCCTCTACCCATATGGAAACGGCAGGTGCAACAATTACGGCTGCGGATTTGGCCCCCTTGATGGGGCATCCCAAAAACATCGGCTTGGCGGAAATGATGAATTATCCGGGCGTCATCCACCAAGACCCGCAGGTCATGGAAAAGCTGACGCTGTTTGAAGGCCAACATATTGATGGCCATTGTCCGCAGTTGTTGGGCAAAGGTCTAAACGCCTATATCAGCGGGGGTATCCGTACCGAACACGAAGCCACCACCGAAGATGAGGCGCGTGAAAAGCTGCAAAAGGGATTGCGCGTTTTGATCCGCGAAGGATCTGTGTCAAAGGACATGGACGCGCTGCTGCCGTTGTTAAGCGTGGCGACATCACCGTATATGTGCCTGTGTACCGATGATCGCAACCCTCTCGATATCTTTGAACAAGGGCATCTTGATTTTGTGATCAAAACCGCGTTGGCGCGCGGCGTGGATCCTTTGGCGATCTATCGTGCGGCGTCGCTTTCTGCGGCAGAAGCATTCGGATTAAAAGATCGCGGCCAAATTGCACCTGCAAAACGTGCAGATATCGTTGTTTTGAATGATTTTGACACCTGCGACATCCATAGCGTTTTTTGTGGGGGTGTCTTGGTGAATGACGCGGCCTTTGCCGCGCGCACCCTTCGGCCCCCCGTGGGTTTAAAATCGGTTCATTGCCCCGACGTGACGCATGAGTGGTTTAGAACATCCTCGAACAACCCGAAAACCGACGTCATCGGCATTATCGAAGGCAAGATTATCACAGATCATCTGACCTATGACATTGCCCCTGTCGATGGTGACAAACGGCCCGACCCTGACCGAGATCTGGCCAAAATCTCAGTGATCGAACGCCATGGCAAATCGGGGCGCAAGGCCACAGGGTTTGTACATGGTTTTGGCATGAAAACAGGCGCAATCGCGGCAACGGTCTGTCACGACCATCACAACATCGTCGTGGCAGGCATGGATCATCATGATATGGCCGTGGCCGCACGCAGATTGGGTAATATCGACGGTGGGTTTGTTGTGGTCCAAAACGGCAAGATCCTTGCCGAATTGGCGCTGCCGATTGCGGGTCTCATGTCGGATCAACCGTTTGAAATCGTGCGTGAAAATATGATCAAACTGAGGGATGCGGCAAAATCAATCGGGGTAAAACTGCATGAGCCGTTTTTACAACTGGCGTTTCTGGCCTTGCCCGTGATTCCGGCATTAAAAATCACAGATCATGGGTTGGTCGACGTCACAAAATTTGAAATCATTTCGGCGGCACAATAACGGATAAAAGCTTTGATCGTTGTGCCGTTATAAATATCAACGACGCGTGGGGCGTGGGAATGGCAATGGATAAACGAATGTCAGCACTTTTGAAATCGTTGAATGATTGGACTCGGGCAGAGTCAGGGCCCAAAACAGCGGCGCCAGAGCAACCCGAGTTTAAGCTGGTCGAATAATTGGCCATCCACATGGAAATGGATCAAAGCGAATTAGAAAGCTGGCAAGCACGGTTCCAATCCAGTAAGGTGAAATCCTTGGACGAAGTCTACACCGATCATTCGCTGCTGTTCCAAGACGTCACCCCGTCCCCCGAAGAGGCCACGCATATGGCGCAATTGCGCCGCATGCTCAAGACCGCAATTTCCCGCCTGCCCGAACGCGAAGCGTTGGTGTTACAACTGTATTATGTTTAGGAATTGAACGTCTATGAAGTCGCGGCAATCTTGGGCGTGACAACAGGACGGGTGTCGCAAATCAAACGCGCGGCAATTGAGCGGGCGCATTCATTGATCATGGAACAAATGCAAGTATAAAGGCCCAAAAACCAATACCATTGGTTTCTGGGCCCTCCCCCAAGCTAGGCTGATTACAACAGCCCGCTGTCGCGTGCATTCACAACCGCTTGGGTGCGATTGGATGCTTCTAATTTCTTACAAATCGACATCACGTGCATTTTCACTGTGCCCTCTGACAGGCCCAGCTCGGCTGCGATATCTTTGTTCTTTTTACCTTGGCCCAAGTATTCCAATACGGTCATCTCACGCGCGCTCAGCGGGCCGGTTTGCACCGCGTCGCGTTTGGCATCGTCTTTGATCAGATGCAGCGGGATGTAGGTTTCTCCAGAATGAATAAATCGGATCGAGTTCGCCAAGGATTTGATCGGAAGGCTTTTGGAAATGATCCCTGCTGCCCCTTCGTCCAAAGCTTGGTTCATCAAGGATGTGGTTGGATTGCCCGTGATCAAGGCCACAGGTTTCGATCCAGCCAATGCGACCATCTGCTTGAGACCATTCAACCCGTCCATTCCTGGCATGTTGTAATCCAAAACCACAACATCGAACGGACCATTGTTTTGAAAGGCTTCGACCGCTTCGGCAAGATTACAGGCGGTTTCAACCAACATGTCCACTTGTTGCGCCAAATACATCCGCGCGATGTCCAAGATCATCTCGTGATCATCAGCAACCAAGACTTTCATACAATCAACAGCGCCCATTGTGTCGCGTGTCGTTCCCATTGCTTGCGCTTGCATAACGTCCCCAATACATACTTTTGTTTGTCTTACATATTAACTGCAGCATAAAGCAGCATGTTAGTTAATCATACTCAATTCAATGCACCTAACCTTTTAACTCACCTTATACCCATTCGAGATATTTCCGCTCTGGCACAGGTTTTGCAGAGGTATTCAACAACAAGGAGACACGCTATGAAACGGCTAACGTATTTTATTAAAAAGTTTTTTTGGGGCGAAAAAAACGCCCAACCTGCCATAAAGATCGTGATTTATTCAGATGGCATTCAACCGGTTCAACATACGCGCCGATTGACCGAGTTCACCGCAGACCTATGATGCGCGCTTGGAATGCACCCATAAACGGCGCAAAAACTCCAGCATTGCCAACACCACAATACCGCCACCAATAACGGCCGGGGACGGCAATTTGGCCGCCAAAGCAACCGCTTGGGCAGGCTGTAGAAAGATCATCGCCATGATGAAAAAACTGACCGCCATAAACATGATGATCCGCGTGATCGTACATTTGACGCATGGTCGATAGGTGTTCAGCGGATCATGTGTCATGAGAATAGACCAACCTGATATGCTAATCACGCAGGGCGCGTTTTGTGTAGTCTGATTTCTTTTCCGCCATCGACTTGGACGCGCTTTGAATTTGATTGAGCGCATGTTCGATCGAGCGTTTGGCCGTTTCTAAGTCATCCGAATGCATATCGAGCGTGGCGATCAATTCCATCGCACAGCTTTTTATGCCATGTTCAAATTTCACCATTCAGAGGAAGAGAACCACATGGCATTCCTCACCGCGACGGACGAGGACACGTCACAAGGCTAAAATCCGCAAACACAAAATTGTTGATTTGCCATCCTGCAAAAACAGAATATGGTCCCCATGCAAGGAGCATAAAATGACCCATATTCGTTTCGCAGTCATTGCCGCCGCAGGGATCTTGGTCGGATGCAGCACGCCCGAGTTCAAAACAGAACAATCGGCCTGTTCTGTACATTGGTCAAAGATCATTCCTGTCAAAATCGAAAAACGTCTGGTCACAGAGTATCGTCGTGAAAAAGAGTTCACGGGAAAATCCGTTTGCACACAAAACGGAAACCAAACCATTTGCGAACATGACTATAATTATGTCGATGTTCCCTATACTGTCGTAAAACCTGTTGACATAAACGCCGCCGAACGAAATGCCCAGATCGCACAATGCACACAAAATGCCTGCACCCTAAAATACGGAAATCGCGATTGCAAAGCACCAAAGTAGCCCCAAAATAGGCCAATTGATAACAATAACGCCCTGCGACCTATTATGTACTGGTGTTTTGTTTCATTTCCGTTTAGGCCGCCCTCAAACCTTACTAGATGGCGGAAATACACATGGATCTACGCAATATCGCGATTATTGCGCACGTTGACCACGGCAAAACAACATTGGTTGACGAACTTTTAAAACAATCAGGCGCGTTTCGCGCGAACCAAGCTGTGGCCGAGCGCGCCATGGACAGCAATGACTTGGAACGCGAACGCGGAATTACCATTTTGGCCAAAGCGACATCCGTCGAATGGCATGGTCACCGCATCAACATCGTGGACACACCCGGTCACGCCGATTTCGGCGGCGAAGTGGAACGTATCCTATCGATGGTGGACGGTGTCGTTTTGTTGGTAGACGCCGCAGAAGGCCCAATGCCACAGACCAAATTCGTCACATCAAAAGCGTTGGCCCTTGGCCTGCGCCCGATCGTCGTGTTGAACAAAGTCGACAAACCTGACGCCGAACCAGATCGTGCATTGGACGAATGTTTCGACCTCTTCGTGGCGCTTGGTGCAAACGAAGACCAGCTGGATTTCCCACATATGTACGCCTCAGGTCGCTCAGGTTGGGCAGATACAGAGCTTGATGGCCCTCGCAAGAATTTGGACGCATTGTTCCAGTTGATTATCAATCACGTCCCTGCACCACGCCAGTTGGCCCGCCAGAACGAAGATTTCCGGATGCTGGCAACCACATTGGGCAGTGATCCATTTGTGGGCCGCATCCTGACCGGCCGCGTCGAAAGCGGCAAACTAAAAGTAGGGCAAACAATCCAATCTTTGTCACGCATTGGCCAAAAGATCGAACAGTTTCGGGTTACAAAGATCCAAGCGTTCCGCGGCCTTGGCCAACAAGACATCGACGAAGCGATTGCCGGCGACATCGTTTCGCTGGCCGGCATGACCAAATCGACGGTTTCCGATACATTGTGCGCCTTGGCAGTAGACGAACCGCTGGAAGCACAACCCATCGATCCGCCCACAATCACCGTGACATTTGGCATCAATGACAGCCCCCTTGCCGGGCGCGAAGGCAAAAAAGTACAAAGCCGCGTCATCCGCGAACGCCTGATGAAAGAAGCAGAAAGCAACGTCGCGATCAAAGTCACCGATACACCCGGTGGCGAAGCCTTTGAAGTCGCAGGCCGCGGCGAATTGCAAATGGGTGTTTTGATTGAAAATATGCGACGCGAAGGGTTTGAATTGTCCATCTCGCGCCCGCAAGTTCTGATGCGTGAAGAAAACGGCAAACGCCTGGAGCCCATCGAAGAGGTCACAATCGACGTTGACGACGATTATTCAGGCGCTGTGATCGAAAAAATTACTGGCGCACGCAAGGGTGACTTGGTCGAAATGCGCCCCGCAGGCGCGGGAAAAACCCGTATCATCGCCCATGTCCCTTCGCGTGGTCTGATTGGGTATCATGGTGAATTCCTAACCGACACGCGCGGGACTGGCGTTTTGAACCGCGTGTTCCATAGCTGGTCAGAGTACAAAGGATCAATTCCAGGCCGCCGTGCAGGGGTTTTGATTTCCATGGAAGACGGCGAAGCCGTGGCCTACGCCCTTTGGAATTTGGAAGAACGCGGCCGCATGTTCCTTGGCCCACAAGCCAAAATTTACCAAGGCATGATCATCGGCGAACATAGCCGCGACAATGACCTCGAGGTGAACCCTTTAAAGGGTAAAAAACTTACCAACGTCCGCGCCTCAGGAACAGACGACGCCGTTCGTTTGACGCCGCATATCAATTTCAGCCTCGAAGAGGCAATCGCCTATATCAATGATGATGAATTGGTAGAGGTCACACCAGAATCGATCCGCTTGCGCAAACGGTATCTGGATCCGCATGAACGCAAGCGGATGTCAAAACAAAACTAAAAACAACCGCCCCAGCTTGGGGCGGTTTTCTTTTGTGCACGCTTTATTGGGGCTCTGCCCCAAACCCCGGGATATTTGGCAGACAGAAAATGATTGCTCAGAAGATTGCATTTTCTGTCTAAAAATATCCTCGCCGAAGGCATTGTCTTTAGCTTAAGCAAAAGACATAAAGACCCGACAGAGCACGGGGCTGGTCGGGTCGCATCGATCGTAGTCGCGGGGTATTACTGGCTGTCACGCCCCTCAGGACCATTCATGTCAAATCCAAGGTGGCGGGCAACAGTAAAGATGTCTTTGTCACCACGGCCGCACATATTCATGATAATCAAATGATCCTTTGGCAAGGTCGGAGCAATTTTCATGACGTGTCCCAAAGCATGGCTTGGTTCCAACGCAGGGATAATACCTTCTGTCGAGCAGCTGAGCTGAAAGGCTTCTAATGCTTCTGCGTCAGTGATGGACACATACTGAGCACGACCGATGTCATGAAGCCACGCATGTTCCGGACCAATGCCAGGATAATCAAGGCCTGCCGAGATTGAGAAGCCTTCTTGGATCTGTCCATCCTCGTCTTGCAACAAATAGGTGCGGTTGCCATGAAGAACGCCCGGGCGGCCCCCTGTCAAAGAGGCGCAATGTTCCATTTTTGCATTTACGCCCTTGCCGCCTGCCTCAACCCCGATGATGTTGACGCTTTTGTCGTCAAGGAAAGGATAAAACAAACCCATCGCGTTTGATCCGCCGCCGATTGCCGCGATGATTGTATCGGGCAAGCGACCTTCTGCCGCCATGATTTGTTCTTTTGCTTCTTTGCCGATGATCGATTGGAAATCACGCACCATCGCAGGATATGGATGTGGACCAGCGACTGTCCCGATGCAATAGAATGTATCGCGTACATTGGTCACCCAATCGCGCAGCGCGTCGTTCATTGCGTCTTTCAACGTGCCACGGCCTGAGGTGACGGGGATCACCTCTGCGCCCAGCAAGCGCATGCGAAACACGTTGGGGGCTTGGCGTTGAACGTCATGTGCGCCCATGTAAACCACACATTTCAAACCGAATTTTGCACAGACGGTTGCAGTGGCAACACCATGTTGGCCCGCGCCGGTTTCGGCAATAATCCGAGATTTCCCCATGCGACGCGCCAGAATGATTTGGCCCAAAACGTTGTTGATTTTGTGAGCGCCAGTATGGTTCAGCTCGTCACGTTTGAGATAAATCTTTGCGCCACCTAAATGATCTGTCAGGCGTTCTGCAAAATACAATGGGCTTGGGCGTCCGACATAGTGGGTCCAAAGATCGTGCATTTCATCCCAAAACACTTTGTCGGTTTTGGCATTTTCGTACTGCTGTTCCAGCTCAAGGATGAGGGGCATTAGGGTCTCGGATACAAATCGCCCACCGAACTGACCAAAACGGCCTTTTTCATCTGGGCCAGTCATAAAGCTGTTGAACAAGTCGTTTGCCATAACGCGTCTCCGTCACAAGGATTTTGCAAAGATGTATCCTGTGACGCGCGGGGCGTAAAGGCATTAGGTGGCGACAGCGGCAATAAAGGCGCGAATTTTTTCTGCGTCTTTTATTCCGGGCGCGGATTCAACGCCCGAGGATACGTCCAATTGGCGCGCACCCGTTTTTTGGATTGCCAAGGCCCCGTTTTGCGCGGTGAGCCCCCCTGCCAACAACCATGGAACCGACCAACGTCTGCCCGCAATCAATGTCCAATCAAAGGCCAATCCATTTCCACCCGGCAAAACCGCATCTTTCGGTGCTTTGGCATCGACCAGAATTTGATCGGCAACCTTGGCA
>RGAJ01000300.1 GCA_009920225.1 Paracoccaceae bacterium | reverse complement strand
AACAGAGTATATCATCCATCGATTTTTGTACCATTCTGGAAAAGACTTTAAAAATGAAAAATACTGGCAATACAAAATTCATGGGGTTCACCATTTATTTCCTCGGGATCTGAAGTTGTTGGCCATGCCAATATTTTTGGCTTTTTTTATCGCCGGTTTATTGTTTTTTGGCTTGTTCGTCCTATGGGGTGATTCTGCTTATTTTTTTTGGCCGAGGTTTATGCTGGGTTATGCCGCTTATCTTTACATACACTATGTGGTACACGCCAGAAAACCACCCAATAATTTTTTTAGATTTCTAAGGACACATCACGCCCTTCACCACTATATCTATGAAGACAGGGCTTTTGGTGTAAGTTCTCCGCTATGGGATATCGTTTTTGGAACCATGCCGCCCAAAAGAAAAAAAGGCTTAAAAACCAGCGACCACAATACTCCTATTGGAAAGAACAATAATCAACCCCTAAAAAAATAATACCTTAGCCGGTAAAAAGAAAAAAGCCATGGCCAAAAAAAAATATTCAAAACCCATTCGATGGGGCATCATCGGTTGTGGAGACGTTACTGAAGTAAAAAGCGGACCGGCCTATCAAAAAACAGAAGGTTTTGAAGTGGCTGCAGTGATGCGTCGCGACGAGGCCAAACTCAAGGATTACGCGCAGAGACACGGGATTAAAAAGTATTACACCCAAGCCGAAGCCCTCATCCAAGACCAAGACATCGATGCGGTATATATCGCCACCCCCCCAGACAGCCATATGTATTATGCCCTAAAAGTGGCCGAAGCGGGTAAACCGTGTTGTATTGAAAAACCCTTGGCACCCTCCTACCAAGAGAGCGCAAAGATCTACCAAGCCTTTTACCAAAATGACCTCCCGCTTTTTGTGGCCTATTACCGAAGGTCGCTGCCTAGGTTTACCCAAATAAAAAAATGGCTGTCGGAGAATAAAATTGGAACTGTCCAACACATCAGCTGGCATTTGAGCCAACCCCCAAATGCTACCGATCTGTCCGGCCAATACAATTGGCGCACGGATCCCAAAGTGGCTCCCGGAGGTTACTTCGATGATCTGGCCAGCCATGGGCTCGATCTGTTTACCCACTATCTGGGCGATATCAAAAAAAACGGCCCTAAGGCCGTTTTGATAATTAGCGTGTAAACTTCTTGTGCTTCAAACGCTTAGGCTCCAACGCATCGGGGCCGAGGCGGCGTTTTTTGTCTTCTTCATAGGCGCTAAAGTCGCCTTCGAACCATTCGACATGTGCATCCCCTTCGAAGGCCAAGATATGCGTACAAATCCGGTCGAGAAAGAAACGATCGTGCGAAATCACAACGGCGCAACCGGCGAAATCGACCAAAGCGTCTTCGAGGGCGCGCAGGGTTTCGACGTCGAGATCGTTGGTCGGTTCGTCGAGCAGCAGGACGTTGCCGCCCTCTTTCAGCAAACGCGCCATGTGGACACGGTTGCGTTCACCGCCTGACAGCAGGGATACTTTTTTCTGTTGATCGCCGCCTTTGAAGTTAAAGGCCGAACAATATGCGCGGCTGTTGACTTGGGCGTCGCCCAGTTGGATGATTTCCGCGCCGCCTGTGATCGCCTCCCAGACGGTGTCATTATCGGCCAGATCATCGCGGGATTGGTCGACATAAGACAGCTGAACCGTATCGCCATAGGTCACGGTGCCTGCATCGGGTTGTTCCTGACCTGTCAGCATTTTGAACAGGGTGGATTTACCCGCGCCGTTCGGACCGATCACGCCCACGATGCCACCGGGGGGCAGGGCAAAGGTCAGGTCTTCGATCAACAGCTTGTCACCCATCGCCTTTTTCAAACCGTCCACGTCAATCACTTTGCCGCCCAAACGGGGACCGTTCGGAATAACGATCTGGGCGCGGGTGATTTTGTCACGCTCGGATTGGTTGGCCAATTCGTTATATGCATTGATCCGCGCCTTTTGTTTGGCTTGGCGGGCCTTTTGACCCTGACGCATCCATTCCAATTCGCGTTCCAATGTTTTCTGGCGCGTTTTGTCTTCGCGGGCCTCTTGTTCCAGACGCTTGGCCTTTTGTTCCAACCAGCTGGAATAGTTGCCTTCGTATGGAATGCCGCGACCACGGTCCAATTCCAAGATCCAACCCGTGATGTCGTCAAGGAAGTAACGGTCGTGGGTGACGATCAGGATCGTGCCTTTGTAATCGATCAAATGCTGTTGCAGCCACGCGATGGTTTCCGCGTCCAAGTGGTTGGTCGGTTCGTCCAACAGCAACATGTCAGGCGCTTCTAACAGCAATTTGCACAGCGCCACGCGGCGGCGTTCACCGCCCGACAGGTTCGCAGGCATCGCATCATCAGGGGGGCAGCGCAGCGCCTCCATCGAGACATCAACTTGGCTGTCCAGATCCCACAGGTTTTCGGCGTCGATCTGATCCTGAAGCGCGGCCATTTCATCAGCGGTTTCGTCGGAATAGTTCATCGCCAATTCGTTATAGCGATCAAGGATTGCCTTTTTCGCGGCAACACCCAGCATCACGTTGTCGCGCACGTTGAGCGTTTCGTCCAGTTTTGGTTCCTGCGGCAGATACCCCACCTTGGCCCCTTCGGCGGACCATGCTTCGCCTGTGTAATCCTTGTCCATGCCGGCCATGATTTTCATCAAGGTCGATTTACCCGCACCGTTGACACCAACGACACCGATTTTCACGCCAGGGAGGAAGGATAGGTGGATATTTTCAAAACATTTTTTCCCACCGGGATAAGTCTTGGACACGCCCTGCATGTGATAGACGTATTGATAAGATGCCATATGGGTTGCTCCGCACTGAAGATTGGTTTTGGGACGTGTTACCCG
>RGAJ01000299.1 GCA_009920225.1 Paracoccaceae bacterium | reverse complement strand
CCAACAAAATCGGCAGGATACCCAAAGAGACAATTGCAAAGATGCTGTCAGGACCGGGTGTTGCATAGGGCAATAGGCCAAACAGGTTCAGGATCGAACTGGGATCAGGCGCGGACAAGTCTTGGATCCAACCGACCCATGGCGCGTGGCGCAGTTCCAGCGTTACAAAGATCACTTTGTAAAGCGAGAAAAAGATCGGGATCTGCAACAAGATCGGCAAACAACCAGACGCTGGGTTTACCTTTTCCTTTTTATACAGAGCCATCATTTCTTGTTGCAGCTTGGAACGATCATCGCCTGCGCGTTCTTTGATCTTTTCCATTTCGGGCTGCAGCGCCTTCATTTTTGCCATCGACACGCTGGATTTATAGGCCAGCGGGAACAGCAATGCTTTGATCAAAATTGTCAAACCGATGATGGCCCAACCCATGTTGCCAATAATCGAATTCAACCAATGCAATACCGCGAACATGGGTTTGGTGATGAAAAAGAACCAACCCCAATCGATGCTGTCCAAGAACCCTGCAATGCCTGCTTTTTCGTAATTGCGAATGGTTTCCCATTCTTTCGCGCCGGCAAACAGCTTGGTTGTAGTGGACACTTGCATTCCGTCGCCAATGACTTGGGCGGCCATGACGGCTTCGGCTTGGTAGATGTTGGACGACGGATAATATTTACCAGTCGAGCGGAACCCAACGCCGTCTTGTGGGATGAGGGTTGTCATCCAAAAATGGTCGGTGAACCCGATCCAGCCTTGGTTGGCAACATCGATGCGCAAAGCATTTGTGCCTTCGCGGTCATCAATTTCATACCCTTCTATCGTGCCGTAATCGTCTTCGGCCAATGTGCCATCAGACATGCGCACCAATCCTTCGTGAAGGATAAAGAAGTTTTTAACATCTGATGGAATACCGTGACGACGGATCAAACCATAGGGACGCAGTGATACTTCTGCGCCAGATGTGTTTGACACCTTTTGTTCGATTGAAAACATGTAATCTGCATCAACGGAAATCACGCGTTCAAAGGTCAACCCCTTGCCGTTTGACCAAACCAAAGTGACAGGGGACTCAACGGTCAATGTGTCATTGCCTGCGACAGCCCACACAGTGTCAGGTGTGGGAACATCGGCAGCATCAACGCCTGACAATGCGGCCCAGCCGAATGTCGAATAATACGCCTCTGGCTGACCAACGGGTTTCAGCAAGGTGACCTCTGCAGATGTTGGATCCACAGTTTCGCGGTAGTCCATCAATTTCAAATCATCAATGCGACCACCGGTCGTGGAAATCGACCCGTTGATGCGATCAGTTTTGATCGTTAGGCGGCGTGTTTCGGCGGCATCGATGTTTTGTTCTGTCACCCCTGCGGCGTCGACAGCGACCGGGGTCGTGGTCGCAGTGTTATCTTGGGTCACAACGGCGGCATCTTCTGTCGTTTGCTGCGGTGGTTCAGGCGGAGGGAACATCACGAACCACACCACAATTACAATAAAGCTGAGCACCGAAGCCAAGATGAGATTTTTATTCTGGTCGTCCATAGGGGAATGCCACCTGTCCGTTGATATTTGGTCTAGGGTTCAACAGAGTAACCCACAAAAGGTCAAGGGCATTTAAGTCAGTTTTTGCCGAATACGGTCCGATGTCGCATAGAATTGACAATTTTACGCAGTTCTAGGCGCTTGGAACCGATGATTGGTATAGTTTTGCACCCAATCCCGCACGGCGGTTCGGGTCATCGGCTTGGCGATAGCATAACCTTGGAGCGCGTCAACGCCTTGGCGAACGGCCTCGCATTGTTCGGCAATCGTTTCGATTCCTTCTGCGACTACTTGTAAGCCCATTTCATGCGCCATCGATATCATCGCGGCCAACATGCGCTGTTGCGTTTCGTCACGATCACACTGGGTCAGAAACCCGCGATCAATTTTGATGCGATGCAATTTCAGGTGGCGCAGCATCGGAATAGATGCGTTGCCGGTGCCAAAATCATCCAGATCAATCCGACACCCCAAGTCCACCAAGCCTTGGATATTTTTGGCAACGATCGATGTGCCTGATGTAATGACGACATCTTCGACGATCTCTAATATCAAATGATGCGCATCCACTTTCGCGTGTTTCAGGTGATGGGCAATGCGGCGCACCAGATTGGGATCGTTCACATCATCGGCGGATAAATTCACGCTTACCGTTGCGATGGACAGACCGAGTGATTGCCAATTTTTCCACGCAGTCAAAGACTGTGATACCATCAGATCGGTCAATGCAATCAACTGTCCCGACGATTTTAACACGTCCAAAAATTTTGAGCGGCGCGATCATTGTGCCATTTGGTTTGAACCACCGTGCGAGCGCTTCAAACCCCAGGATCTGACCCGTAAAGCCGCAGATTTGTGGTTGGAAATGCGCCTGAATTTCGCCGCGCTCAAACGCTTTTTGCATGGCGGGCGCGGTGGGACGCGGTTCAATATCTTTGATCTGCGCACCGCCTTGGGGAAAAAATCGAACAGACCCTGCGCATTGATCCGCGGCCAAAGTGGTGGCCATTGTGGCGGCGCGGCACAGGTCTTTGCCAACATCGATTCCGTCCATGCGGGTATCCGCAATTCCGATAGAGACCGAGAAATAATATGGTCGATCCCGAATGACAAAGGGTGCGTCGACAGCCCGCTGCAAGCGCTGCGCAATTGAAATGGTGGTGTTGACGTCAAAGACACCGCGCATCACGATCCCGATGTAAAATCGATGGTCAGCCGTGTGAATGACCAAATCATCATGGCGCACGACCCCCGCCAAGCGATCATAGAGCGCGGTGATTACGTCGTGGCGATCAGATTTTGAATTGCGT
>RGAJ01000298.1 GCA_009920225.1 Paracoccaceae bacterium | reverse complement strand
GTTGTTGTCCGCAGGGCAGGCGGGGGCGACAGCGCCAGCGCCGATTGCTTTGGCAATTGTCCAGGCGGTCGCCGAATGTTTGGCAGGGGTTGTCTATGTCAATTCGATCAAACCAGGACATCCTGCGATTTTTGGAACGTGGCCTTTCGTGTCTGATTTGCGAACGGGTGCGATGTCTGGCGGATCTGCAGAACAAGCGTTATTGACCGCAGGCTGTGCGCAGATGCACCAATTCTATGGCTTGCCTGGTGGCGCTGCAGCGGGGATCACCGATGCCAAATTGCCCGATATGCAAGCAGGTTGGGAACAGGGCATCACCAACACATTGGCCGGTTTGTCAGGGTTGAACATGGTGTATGAATCCGTGGGCATGCACGCGTCGCTGTTGGGGTTCTGTTTGGAATCCTTGGTCTTGGGTGATGACATCTTGGGTCAGGTTTTGCGCACCGTGCGTGGTATTGATGTAACGCCTGACAGCGTGTCAATTGACGCGATGAAAGAGGTGTGTTTGGGCGGGCCGGGCCATTACCTTGGGTCCGATCAAACACGTGCCTTGATGCAAACGGAATATGTGTATCCCGCGATTGGCAACCGTATGAGCCCCAAAGAATGGGTCGAGGCAGATCGCCCCATTCTGATTGAAAAAGCGATTGAGCGGAAAAACCAAATCCTTGCGTCTTCAGGCAACATGTTCGATCCTGACATTGATGCGGCAATCCGCAAAAACTACAACATCTACTTTAACTAAGGGGCAGTTATGAAATACGGCTATATTGGTCTGGGGAATTTGGGGGCGAATTGCGCGGCCTGTATGGTGCGCGACGGATTCGACGTCACGGTATTTGATATCAATCCAGACAATGCGAAATCCCTTTTGGCAGCAGGGGCGACATGGGCGGGCAGCGCAGCAGAAGTTGCGCAATCCGTGGATCACGTCATCACCTGTTTGCCGTCCCCTTCTGTCACGGCGCGGGTGTTGAATGACATCCTGCCTGTTATGCATGAAGGTCAGCATTGGATCGAAATGTCCACGCTTGGGCGCGATGATGTTCTGCGCTTTGCCGAAATGGCACAAGAACATGGCGTGCGCATGATGGAATTGCCCGTCACAGGTGGTGTGCATCTGGCAGCCCAAGGCAAGATCACCATGTTGCCCGGTGGCGATGCGGATTTGGTTGACCTACATATGCCTGCGTTGAAATCGATGGGCGACCGCGTTTTCCACATGGGGCCTTTGGGATCGTCATCCATTATCAAGGTCATCACAAATATGTTGGCCTTTATTCATCTTAAGGCCTGTTCCGAAGCTTTGATGCTGGCCAAGCGCGGTGGATTGGATTTGGCGCAATCATGGAACGCGATTGCAGCAAGTTCAGGCAATTCATTCGTGCATGAAACCGAAGGGGCGTTGATCCTGAACGGATCATATGATGTGGCGTTCAATATCGACCTTGCATTGAAAGATTTGGGTTTTGCATTGCAGTTTGGGCGTGAATTCGGAGTTCCATTGGATTTGGCAAGCATGACAAACCAAACCTATGTCGCGGCCAAAGCGGCCTATGGCGGCGACGCACAATCGCCGATGATTGCCAAATTGCTCGAAGATCTGTTGGACACAGACCTGCGCGCAGATGGGTTCCCCGCGCGCTTGGAATAAGTGTGAAGTTCAAAAAACTTTCATGAAGCTGTTGCAGAACTGTTAAGTGAATCGCGTCTTTTGCCCCGTGTAATATCACATCCTAGGGGATCAAAATGACCATATCGATTACCAAAGCAGTTCTGCTTGGCTCATCTATTCTGATGTCATCCGCCTTTGGCGCATTGGCTGCCGGCCACGGTGCGAAAACCATTGGCCAAACCACCGCATTGATCGCAGAAGCGGGTCTTGCCGACATCGCATTCAAAGATGGCGCAAGCGGAAACACAAATTTCCCATTCGCGAAATTCAAACCCCTTGCCACTGTTGGCGAAGTGGATGCCGAAACGGGCATGGCCCTGACAGGATATCCTGATGGGAACGCCGCATGGTTGGTGAATGACGACACCGTACGCGTTATGTATCAATCCGAATCTTATGCCACGATGGGCAGTGCACCGAATCCAGAAACATACCCATGGGTCATGGAAAACGGCGTGTCCTTCACTGGGTCGCATATGCACACCATTGATTTTGACCGTGCCGCATTTGCAGATTTCATGAACAACGACTCTGCTGCGGCCGATATGGTTAAAGGATCAGGCAAGTTGTTTCATACCGTTTACAACGCATTTGGCCAAAAGGTAACAAAGCCATCCTTTGATCCATCAAATTTGGGCGCAAAATGGGGCAATCAAACCCGTCCTGACGGAACATTGATCCCATTCACGTCTAAATTTCAACTGACACAAGCGGATTTCTTTTTCCAAAGCTTCTGTGGCGGTTGGTACGAACAGGCCAACAAATACGGCGCGGGCATGGGCTTTGCCGATGATATCTGGCTTGCTGCCGAAGAATGGAACATCGGGCGCATGTTCCCCGCAGGGGCAGCCGATGCCAATGCAACCATGGGTTTGGCGTCAGTTGCCGTCGATATTGCCAATGGGGTTGCCTATACCGTGCCTGCATTGGGACAGACGGGTTACGAAAAAATGATGCCGATCAATTCGGGTCACAAAGATTATGTTGTGATTGTCACATCAGGCTACAACCATGATCAAGAACCTTCACCGCTCAAGGTGTATGTCGGTATGAAAAACCGCAATGCAGATGGTTCAGTGATTGATTATGCAACTGCGAATGATCGCGACGCATTCTTGGCGCGCAATGGTCTGTTGTTTGGCAAACTATACGGCATGGCCGTATCCACCGAA
>RGAJ01000297.1 GCA_009920225.1 Paracoccaceae bacterium | reverse complement strand
AGCCCCAAGTTTTGGAAACGGGCGGCGGATTAAAGGCCGCATGTGGTGATTTGGAAAAACCCACCGTTGTCACGATGAATTCCGATACGCTGTGGTCTGGGGACAATCCGATCCTGCACTTGGCACAGGCATGGGATCCTGATCGCATGGATGCATTATTGCTGTGCGTTCCGACGGATTTGGCAATCGGCCACACAGGAAAAGGCGATTTTGCAATCGATCCCACAGGGCGTATTTCGCGCGGTGGGCCATACACCTATGCCAGCGTACAGATTATAAAAACATCAACACTCGCAGAAATATCTGAAACGGTCTTTTCCTTGAACGTGATTTGGGACATTCTGATCGGGCGGGGCCGCGCATTTGCGTCACTTTATTCTGCCCCGTTTTATGACATTGGTACAAAAGATAGCTTTTACGCGGCGGCGAACGAATTATGACAGGCCTTGAGGCAAAAATTTATGGCGTTTCATTGGGAGTGGATTTCCCAAAGGCCTTTGTTCAAGGATTGATCGCGCGGTTTGCGGACCAACCTCCGCATGCGTTGGCCAAAGCGCATGTCATCGTCAATTCGGAGCGCATGATGCGACGCATCCGCGACCTATTGATCCAAGAGCGGGCGACATTTCACCCCAAAATGCACCTTGTCACAGACCTAAGCAAACTGTGCGACTGCTATGATCAACGCCCGTCGCGGTCTGCGCTTGCGTTGCGCTTGGAATTGGTGGGGTTGGTCACACGGTTGATCGAAGCGCAACCCGATCTTGCGGCGCGGTCTTCGGTCTATGCCTTGTCTGACAGTTTGGCAAAATTGATCGACGAAATCCAAAGCGAAGGGATCGATCCCCAGGTCATCGAAACATTGGATGTTCCTGATCAATCCGGCCATTGGGCAAGATCATTGGAATTTCTAAAGATCGTTCAGACCTATCTAAAAAATCGAAATCTGGATCGCGACGCACAATCGTTTCTTCGCCTCCAACTTTCTGAATTGACCAAGCAATGGGAAAAATCCCCTATATTAGACCCTATTATCATCGCGGGGTCAACCGGATCGCGGGGCACAACGCTTGATCTGATGCGGGTGGTGGGTGGCTTGCCAAATGGGGCAATCGTTCTACCAGGGTTGGATCGTGAAATGTCCCCCACAGCATGGGATCAATTGGCGGACGCCTTGTCAGGCCAAGATCATCCACAATATCGATTGGCCCAAATTGCACGCGGGTTTGATCTTGCGCCAAATGCAATCCCTGAGTGGTCGAATTTGACGCCCGTGAATGTGGGGCGAAACGCTGTGTTTTCCTTGGCGCTCCGCCCTGCCCCTGTGACAGACACGTGGCGCCAAGATGGACCGTTGTTGCCAGATATATCGCGCGCAACACAAGAGATGACATGGATCAACGCCCCATCCAAACGGGCCGAAGCGCTTGCCATTGCGCTGCGCATGCGCAAAGCCGTTAAAACCGGGAAAACGGTTGCGCTGATTACACCGGATCGGCAATTAACGCGCCAGATTACGGCGACCTTGAACAAATGGAAGGTGTTACCCGACGACAGTGCAGGCATGCCGTTGCAGCTGTCCCCACCGGGTCGGTTTATGCGGCATGTGGCCAGTATGATCGCGCGGCCAATTTCGGCGTCGGGCCTCCTTGCCCTGTTAAAGCATCCTTTGACACACAGCGCAGGACAGCGCGGCGTGCATCTTTTGCTGACCCGCGAGCTTGAGCTTTTCATCCGCAAAGAAGGCATCCCCTTTCCCACGCCAGACATATTGACAAACTGGGCGGAAGAACGTGGCGACGATGACAGCATCGCATGGGTGAAATGGGTTGCATCCGTGATCCTGAATATCGGGCGGTCGGGCACAGGCGCGTTTCGTGATTGGGTCACCCACCACCTGACATCGGCTTGTGCCATTGCCGCAGGTCATGCACCCGATGCGGAAAACCCAACGGGCGAATTGTGGAAACACAAGGCCGGCGCACAGGTCCAATCGCTGTTTGATACGCTGACAGACGCCGCCGATGCAGCAGAACCCTTGGATATCAGAGACTATGTTGACGTTTTCGCGGGCATCTTGTCACAGGAGGAGGTGCGCGATTTTGCGCAACCCCATCCAAATATCCTGATCCTCGGAACACTTGAGGCCCGCGTTCAAGGGGCCGAAACCATCATCCTGTCAGGGCTGAACGAAAACACATGGCCCGATGCCCCGACGCCTGACCCGTGGTTGAACCGCAAAATGCGGGTGCAGGCGGGCCTATTGCTGCCAGAACGGCGCATCGGTCTTTCGGCACATGATTTCCAGATGGCTGTCACCTTGGGGCGCGAGGTCTGGATCACCCGCGCAGTGCGGTCAGATGATGCAGAAACAATTGCTTCCCGATGGATCAACCGACTGTCGAACCTTTTACAAGGTTTGGAAAAGTCAGGTGGTAAAACTGCTTTTGACGACATGATCAAACGGGGAAATGATTGGTTGGATATGGCTGCGGCCTATGATCATTCCCCCAAACTTGATCCCGCAAAACGGCCAAGCGTCGTGCCCCCTGTGTCTGCGCGCCCCAAGGAATTGTCCGTGACCGAGATTAAAACACTGATCCGCGACCCCTATTCCATTTATGCAAAGCGGGTATTGGGTCTGCGATCTTTGGACAGCTTGGATCAAACCCCTGATGCGCGTTTGCGTGGAATTATCATTCACGAGGTGATGGAACAATTCTGCCGCGACTGGCCCAATATTGCGGCCGACGAACGCGCGGAGCATCTGATTACCCTGACACGAAACACTTTGTCAGACCGTGCGCCATGGGCCCTGACGCAATTGATGTGGCAATCACGAATGATACGCATCGCTGACTGGTTTGTGGTCCAAGAAAC